>QNFD01000073.1 GCA_003645435.1 Gammaproteobacteria bacterium
CCAGTTGGCTAATCAATTGCTGAAATCGCTCGCGATCTTCGGCCAGATCGATTGAATCCGGGGTAGTTCCGATGATAGGTACACCGGCCGCTTCCAGATCACGGGCCAGGTTCAGCGGCGTCTGCCCGCCAAACTGAACGATCACCCCCCTGGGTTTTTCAAGATGTATCACTTCGAGCACATCTTCGAAGGTGAGCGGCTCAAAATAAAGCCGGTCTGAAGTATCGTAATCGGTCGAAACGGTTTCCGGATTACAGTTAATCATGATGGTTTCGTATCCATCTTCGCGCAATGCCATCGCCGCGTGCACACAACAGTAATCAAATTCGATACCCTGGCCAATACGGTTAGGTCCGCCGCCAAGCACGATAATCTTTTCTCGGCTGGTTGGTTCGGCCTCGCACTCCTGTTCATAGGTTGAGTACAAATAGGCCGTCGATGAAGAAAACTCGGCCGCACAGGTATCTACGCGCTTGTAAACAGGTCGCACTCTTAATGCCCTGCGCCTGCTGCCTATCTCGTGTTCATTGCTATGCAACAGTTTCGCCAGTCGCCGATCTGAAAATCCTTTACGCTTCAACGAGCGAAATTCATCGGCACTGAGTGAATCCGCAGTCATGGTCGAGAGGCTGTTCTCGGTTATTACCAAATCTTCTATTTGCGCGAGAAACCAGGGGTCAATCGCGGTTTGCTGAAATATATCATCGAGACTATAGCCCGATCTAAAAGCATCCGCGACAAACCAGATACGTTTCGCACCCGGTAATCTGAGTTCGGTACGGTATAAATCTTCAAGTTCGTCGGCACTCAGGTTTGCATCGACAATTTCGTCCAGCCCGTCTACGCCTGTTTCGAGACCACGCAGCGCCTTCTGGAAAGATTCCTGAAAGCTGCGGCCGATCGCCATTACCTCGCCAACCGATTTCATTTGGGTCGACAGTCGATCATCCGCCTGGGGAAACTTTTCGAAGGTGAAGCGAGGTATCTTGGTTACCACATAATCGATGGTCGGCTCGAAAGAGGCAGGTGTCGCGCCGCCGGTAATATCATTTTGCAATTCATCGAGCGTGTAACCCACCGCGAGCTTTGCCGCTACCTTCGCAATCGGAAACCCGGTAGCCTTGGAGGCCAGGGCCGACGAACGCGACACGCGCGGGTTCATTTCGATGATTATCATCTCGCCATCGACCGGATTGATAGCAAACTGAACATTCGAGCCGCCCGTTTCAACACCAATCTTACGCAGTACTGCGAGCGAGGCATTACGCATAATCTGATATTCCTTGTCGGTCAGCGTCTGCGCGGGTGCCACGGTGATCGAATCGCCCGTATGCACCCCCATCGGATCAAGATTTTCGATTGAGCAAATAATGATGCAATTATCCTTCTTATCGCGTACCACCTCCATTTCGTACTCTTTCCACCCCAACACCGACACTTCAATCAATACCTCCGTGGTCGGTGACAATTCAAGGCCGCGTTTTATAATATCTTCGAATTCTTCTTTGTTATAGGCAATCCCGCCACCGCTACCACCCATCGTAAAAGATGGCCGGATGATGACTGGAAACCCTATCTTCGACTGACCCTGCCAGGCTTCTTCGAGGCTATGCGCAATAAATGCTTTCGGTGTTTTCAAACCGATTTCCGACATTGCCACGCGGAACTGTTCGCGGTCTTCGGCCATGTCGATTGCTTCACGACTGGCGCCGATCATTTCCACATCGTATTTCTTCAGCACACCCTCACGAACAAGGTCGAGAGCACAATTGAGTGCGGTTTGACCACCCATGGTCGGTAGCAAAACATCGGGGCGTTCCTTTTCGATGATCTTCTCCACTACTTTCCAGTGTATCGGCTCGATATAAACTGAATCGGCAGATTCCGGGTCGGTCATAATGGTTGCGGGGTTCGAATTGATCAATATGACCCGATAGCCCTCTTCTTTCAAAGCCTTGCAGGCCTGGGTGCCCGAATAATCAAATTCACAGGCCTGACCGATAACAATCGGACCGGCACCAATGATAAGAACTGATTTGATATCGTCTCTACGCGGCATCAATCTTCTCCTACAGGGGCAACCTGGCCGCTGTCTTTTATCAGTTTAATAAAGTAGTCGAAAAAATGAGCAACATCGTGGGGGCCGGGGCTTGCCTCCGGATGGCCCTGGAAACTAAACGCGGGCTTTTCGCTATGCTGCACCGCCTGCAGGCTACCATCGAAAAGCGAACGGTGGGTGGCACGCAAATTTGTCGGCAAACTGTTCTCGTCGACAGCGAATCCGTGGTTCTGACTGGTTATCATCACTTCTCCGGTATCAAGATCCTGAACCGGGTGGTTAGCACCATGGTGACCAAATTTCATTTTCAACGTTTTCGCACCGCAGGCCAGCGCCAGTAATTGATGCCCGAGGCAAATACCAAACACGGGAATGTCGGTTTGCAGGATTTCCGCAATTGCTTCAATAGCGTAATCACAGGGTTCCGGGTCGCCCGGTCCGTTCGACAAAAACACGCCATCGGGCCGCATATCCAGTACCGTCTGCGCTGGAGTCTGTGCCGGAACCACGGTCACCTTTGCACCTCGCTCAACCAGCATACAAAGGATATTTTTTTTGATGCCGTAGTCGTATGCGACAATATGATAGTGATGGTTTTGCTTTTGCTGGTAACCAGAGCGCAATGACCAGGTTGAATACGACCATTCATATGGGATCGTGGTCGACACTATCTTAGCCAGATCCATTCCCGCCAGGCCGGCAAAAGACCGTGCCGCTTCCAGGGCCTTGTCGACCGAGAGTTCGTCACCAGCCATGATCGCGCCATTTTGCGCACCCTTGTCGCGTAAAAGCCGTGTCAATTTGCGAGTATCGATATCGGCAATCGCAATCACATTTCGATTAGCCAGGTAATCCTGCAGGCTACCCTCGCTGCGCCAGTTACTACTCAGTAAGGGCAGGTCACGTATGATCAGGCCACTGGCATGTATCTCGGTGGCTTCTTCATCTTCGCTATTAACGCCAGTATTGCCGATATGGGGATAGGTTAAGGTAATAATTTGTCGGCAATAGGAAGGATCAGTCAGAATTTCCTGGTATCCGGTCATCGAAGTATTGAAAACCACTTCGCCTGACGTGATACCGTCTATTCCAATAGAGCTACCTTCGAATATGGTTCCGTCCTGCAGGGCCAGTATTGCTGGTTTTGGCACATCACCTCCGGTTCAAAAAAATGCGCGCGCACAAAAATGGGAGGAACCTCTGGTTCTTCCCATTTTAATATTCGTTAAGACATAAACACCGCGAAAGCAGCATCTTCTTGAGGGCGTATTGTATGAGTATTGCTGCTCTGAGTCTACGCCTGAAAAGGTTCAAAGCCGATTATTTAACAAATTTAACTTTAACCCCGATCGAATGAATCACGCAGACAGCTACGCGGCAGTATTAGTTGCTGTTCTACGCAATCCATTTTTCTTTATCCGTTCTCGCAAGGTACTGGGCGGAATACCCAGCACTTTCGCAGCGCCGCTTTGCCCTTCTATCACCCATTCGCATGACTCAAGGGCCGACCGCATCATCTCCAGCTCGACCTCCTTGATTGTTTTAGATCCTGTTTGCGAGTCATCGATCGAAATATTCAAATCAAAAGCCTCGTCCAGTTGCAGCGTGGTTCCATCGGAGAGAATAATCGCACGCTCAATTATATTTTCGAGCTCGCGTACATTACCCGGCCAGTCATAAGCCTGCAAACGAGCCAATAGCAGTGGCTCAACCGGATTGAAACGTTTACCGATTTTGGCGCCATATTTTTGCAGAAAATGGTTTGCTAAAACGGCTATATCCTTCTTACGCTCTCGTAGCGGCGGCCCCTGAATCGGGAATACGTTAAGTCGATAATAGAGGTCCTCCCGAAATTCGCCATTAGCGATACTTTGCGTCAATATTCGATTGGTGGCCGCGATAACCCGAACATCGACCTGGATAGTGCCGTTACCGCCTATGCGTTCAAGTTCACCTTCCTGCAGAACCCGCAGTAATTTTGACTGTAGTTCGAGTGGCAAGTCACCAATTTCATCGAGAAATATCGTGCCGCCATCGGCTAATTCGAAACGACCGATTTTGCGCGAGCTGGCCCCGGTAAAAGCCCCTTTTTCATGCCCAAACAATTCACTCTCGATTAAGCCAACGGGCAAAGCGGCACAATTAACCTTTACCAGAGGGCGGTCCTTACGCTCACTACCGGCATGGATAGCCCGCGCGATTAACTCCTTGCCGGTGCCGGTTTCCCCGGTTATGAGCACCGTGGCATCGGTTTTAGTAACCTGTTTTACGCTTCGAAGTAATTTTTTCTGGGCATCACTTTCACCAATAATGGCGTCGGCAGCACCGTGCACCTGTTTGATTTCATCCTGCAGGTATCGGTTTTCCCGCTGCAATCGATTCTTGAGTTGCCCGATTTCATCGAGCGCGGCTTGCAAGGCGAATTCGGTTTTTTTCATTTCGGTGGTATCGAGCGCATAGACATTTAAATAGTCGCTGCCTGCCACCGGTGCAAAAACCACGGTAAACACCCTGTCCGCACAGCTAAAATCAGCCTGGCGCAAGCTACCGCTATGCGCCGCCTCAGTCAGCGTCACCAGGCTTTCACCCTGAATATTACCGCCTGCCTGTTGCTGCCAGTCATTTAACAGCGGTGCACTGGCACGATTGGCATACAGCAATTGCCCCTGCCTCGATATACGCATAACGGGATTTGGATTTTCATCCGGGAAGTTACTATCCACTGTACGAGTCTTCGATTTGACTGCCATCTGACTCACAATATACCTTGCTTAATGAATCAACCAGCATGCTTAGATGCCCCCATAAGTTTCCAGGTTTACCTGGTATGAAATCGATTTTTTAGACGCAATTGAGCGGCCACAGTTCCATTTTTCTCTAATTCATTGTCTGTCGTAAGCAGGTAACAGACTGTTGCATTCATAACTCATGGCAACGGGCTGTTGTTTTCATCTCCCACGGATACCGTGGGCAAACCACGGAAACCGTGACTAAACCATCTGTTTAATAACCCCTCAAAGCTCATCAAAGTTCTTATTTTAACGCTAACTCGTTGTTTTTTTAGCTATTATAAAAGTACTTTCAAATTTGGCATGGTGATTGCTAATATTTTCACTGTCTTCTGTGTGTCGTACGGTAACAACAAATGAGATGTTTTTATCCCACAGGACAATCAGGCAAGGCAAATGAATGTTAACAAACAACTTGAGGGTTATCTAAATGAACATTTTAAAACAAACTCCACTGGCGACGGCGGTGAAACGCGCGACCATGTGCGCCGCTACCGCTGCTCTTTTAACGACGACGAGTATGGCGCTAGCTGACCATGAAGCCGAAGGCGGCGGCTCGGACCTGGAAGTTAAAATCAGCGGTTATGTCAAGGTCGACGCCATCTATGACCTGGATCAGGACCTGGGACCATCGTTTTTTGCAGGTGGCATTGATACTGATCCGAATGCCAGTTCGAATCCATCCTTCCAGATGCACGCCAAGCAATCCCGCCTCAATGTCACTGCGAGTAAAGAACATGTCAAGGTAGTGATCGAGGGTGACTTTTTTACCCCTGAAGGCAACCAGCTCATATCGAACTCGAGTGGATTCAGACTACGTCACGCCTATGGCCAGGTGGGCAACTTCCTCGCCGGACAGACCTGGTCTACGTTCATGGACAAGAACTGGGTACTTTACCCAACCACGGTCGATTTCGGTGGTCCGGCAGCCGCGACCTTTATACGCCAGGCGCAATTTCGCTGGTCGGTAACCCCCAGCCTCGACCTGGCAATCGAAAACCCGGAAAACCGGATAGAAGGTGAAGACCATCGTGACACACTACCGGACTTTGTAGCACGTTACGCCAGAACAGGTACCGTTTCCTGGCAGGTCGCCGGTATGGCCCAACAATTTGAGGTAGACGGCGGTGCGAATGATGGCCTGAATGAGAGCAACTTCGCTTACACCGGGGGGATCAACATCGCTTTTGGTAAGGGCTCTTCGGTTTCTGCGAAAGTAAATGTGAACGCGAACCGCTATACCTATTATGGCTGGATGAATCCTGCCGCTGTAGTCAATAACGGAAGTCTCGAAACAATCGATCATGTCGGCGGTCTTGTGGCTTATAACATTGGCTGGGGTGGTAAATCGAATGCCAAGAGCACCATTGCTCTCGGTTCCGTTCAATTCGACGATGAATTTCTTGCTCCCGGCGATGTAGACAATATCAGCACGCTGCACGTCAACTATCGCTGGAACCCCTGGAACAATGTCGAGTTCGGCGCTGAGGTCATGTTTGGAGATCAGGAGCTGGTAAATGGAAATACCGGTGATGCGACCAGGCTGCAATTTGCGACTAAATTCAACTTTTAAATAGTTACGCTCCTGCATTTAATGGATACCCTATTGGCCGCCTCAGTCGGGGGCGGCTTTTTTTGCTAAACTGCAAACTACAGGAATCCTCGTTTCGGTAACTCGATCAATGGGCAAGTCGCATGTAAAACCCGCCAACCAGGCAAAACACAGCGGTAAAGACCTGCTTCGGCAATCGCTAGACCAGGCGCTAAAACTACAACAAAATGGAAATTTGAAAGCTGCCGAGCGAAAGTATCGGAGCATTCTGAAGAAGGCGCCCGGTCATAGCGAAACCTTGCAATACCTCGCCATATTGCAACAGCAACTTGGCAATAGCGATTCGGCACTTTTTTTTATGCAAAAAGCGTTAAATACTGCCTCCGAAAGCCCGCATCTGCTGAAAAATATCGCTGAAATATATCGCAGCCAGGGTGACCTCGATAAATCTCGGCAGTTTGCCGAGAAAGCGCTTTCGTTCGAGGGTGACAATGTTGATGCCCTGGTTATTTTGGGCTCGCTTTATAACCAGCAAAATCAGCCAGAAAAGGCCATCGGGTATTTTACGAGGGCGCTGGAACTTGATCCCGACGATGTTTTTGCAAGATATGATCTGGCCGGGGCACTGTGTTCTACCGGTCGAGGTCAAAATGCAATTGAACATTACCAGCGGGCGCTAACGCAACTACCGGATTTTGACGAATGCCGTATTAGCCTGGCTAACACATTGCTCGAGTTAGAATATTTTGACCAGGCGCTCGACCACTACCAGCAGCTACTCAAACGTCAGCCGGGTAACGCCAGCGTTCTCAATTGTATCGGCAAGCTGTTTAAAATCCGGGGCAACAGCGATAAAGCAATCCTCAATTTCGAACGGGCACTCAAGCACGACCCCGACCTGGTGGACGCCAGGCTAAATCTGGGGGAAATATTTATCGGAACCGACCCCGAGCAGGCGCAAAGCTGGTTTTCATCGGCACTGGAAATTGACTCGGAGAATGCTCAGTGTCATTACTGGCTGGGTGTACTAGCCCAGACCATGGGTGAATTTGAAGCGGCAACGGCTTCATTCGAACAGGCGTTAAAACTAAAACCAGATTTCAGCGACGCCTGGAATCGACTATCAATCAATCGCAACTACGAACCGACCGACCAGCAACTCGAAACCATTGAACAGCAATTCAAGCGCAAGATCGTAGCTGATGCGGATGATAAAAATTTAATAGCGCCCGGCTATGCCCTCGGGCAATTTTACGAGCAACGTAGCGACTACGGCACGGCGTTTGAGTATTTTCAACATGCCAACCGCCTTAAAGCCCGGTTCAATCACTTTGACAGGGCGCAACACGATTCCCAGATTAACGACGTTATCAATATATTCGATGCCGATTTTTTCAAGGAACGACAAAACTGGGGCAGCACTTCGAAACTACCCGTGTTTATAATTGGCATGCCGAGGTCGGGCACCACACTGGTAGAACAAATATTATCTAGCCATGACCAGAGTTTTGGAGCTGGTGAATTGCAGTTTATGCAGGAGTTAGTGGCATCGCTAAAAATCGGTAACCCAACGCCGTCAAAAAGTCATGCGGGTCGATTCAGGAACCTCGATCAACAACAGATTGGGCAATTGGCAAAACAGTATCTAACTAACTTGCAGGCCCTACAGCCCGAAGCCACACGAATTCTCGACAAGTTACCTGGGAATTATCTGCGCCTCGGGGTTATTTTAACGCTATTCCCACGGGCAAGGATTATCCACTGCCAACGTGACCCGATGGACACCTGCTGGTCATGCTATACACAAAACTTTGAACAGGGATTAAATTTCACCAACGACCTTGAAAATGTCGGTCATGCCTATCGTGGTTACCTGCGGTTGATGACTCACTGGCACGAGATTTTTTCAGATAATATTCTCGACGTCGAGTATGAGCAATTGCTCGATGACCCCGAAACCGAGAGTCGGCGCATGTTAAAACATTGCGGCCTGGAGTGGGACCCAGAGGTACTCAACTTTGCCAACCAGCAGCGTCCGGTCTCTACAGCCAGCCTCTGGCAGGTTCGCCAACCCCTGTATAAAACCGCGATTGGACGCTGGAAAAATTACCAGAAATACCTGGGGCCGCTAGACCGCGTATTGCACGGAGGCGACACAGTAATTGATGAATAACCTTATAATTCAGCAATTGATCCAGGAGCAACAACACGATAGAAAACCACAATATGTGCCTGTATAAATTAGTCAGGGGAAAATCTGTGCAACAACCCAGTTATTTCTTTTGCTCTAAATTTTCTAATAACTGGGCTTCACAATATTCCACCGCCGAGAGCATTTGCTGAGCGTCCGCAAACCGCATATAAGTCTTTTTCTGTAGCGCCTTCATGATCACTTCCATGATGCCGACCGGCAAGGTGAAATGGTTTAAATCGGGTTCGTCGTTAATGATGCTTTGTTTTAATTCAAACAGGTTGTCGCCGGTAAAAGGCTGATACCCGGTTAACAGGTGATATAAAGAAACCGCAAGCGAGAACAGATCAGAACGCCCGTCGAGCTTCTTGCCTTCCAGTTGTTCGGGCGACATATAGGAAGGTGTGCCTATAATGATATTATTGCCCTGTTTATTCTTAACCCCGGTATAGGCCGCACCGAAATCCGTCAGGATATAGGTGTCCAGCTTTTCGTCATACATGATATTGGCCGGTTTTATATCTCCATGAATCACCCCGTGATTGTGGGCTACAACAAGCGCACTTAACACGGATTTGGAAATACGAATACATTCACCGACGGTAATGTAGTCACGTTTTCGCAATCGCATCGATAGCGGATATCCGTGGATATAATCCATAGCGATAAAGGCTGTATCCCTGTATCTGGCCGCGTCATGAATTTTAACGATATTCTCATGCTCGAACTGTGATACAACTTCGGCTTCGTGCAGCCATTGATCGATTCGTTCCTGTTCAACTCCCCCTTCCGACTGCGAAGACATCACTTTAAGCGCCACCAGGTTACCGGTTCTCATATCGGTTGCCTCGTAAACAATCGCCGTGGCCCCCCTCGCGATTTTTTTAATGAGTTCGTAATGGCCGACAATATTGAGGGTTTCGTCCTGCCTAATTTCAAACTGAACCGGCTCTCGATTCTGCCTGATTTCTTCGACCCGGGTAACGAAATCACTCAGGCCGGGATCAAATTGGGATAGCCAGTGATACAGGTTCAACGCACTGGCCCAGTGTTTACCAGATTCGAGCAACATACCCAGTTCGTAACCCACTTCCAGGAGTTCATCGCTATAGGGGCATTGTTTAAGCATGAACAAGGCCGTTTTTAATTCGCGCTGTTCGACTAATTTTTGGATTTCGTCGAGCGATAGCGTTTTTTGATCCTGCAAATTGCGCGCGGCAACTCGCCGA
>QNFD01000074.1 GCA_003645435.1 Gammaproteobacteria bacterium
CTGCAAGGGCATGGTTTTATCTCGCCAGTAATCTTGTTCGGAATTATTACCGGGATATGGGTGGTGCTATTGGCTTTTTAACGGAGCAAGCAGTAGATATGAGTAAATATTCGATATTTTCGCTTGCGCGAAACGCGCTGAGTTATCACCAGAACTGGGAACAGGCCTGGCGTAGTCCCGAGCCGCAAAAACAGTATGACGTCATCATCGTCGGCGGCGGCGGTCATGGCCTGGCGACGGCTTATTATCTGGCCAAAGAGCATGGCATACAGAATGTCGCGGTACTCGAAAAAGGCTGGATTGGTGGTGGCAATACCGGTCGCAACACGACCATAGTGCGTTCCAACTATTTATGGGACGAGTCTGCACATCTCTACGAAAAATCGATGAAACTCTGGGAAGGCCTGAGCCAGGAACTGAATTATAACGTCATGTTCAGTCAACGCGGTGTCTATAGCCTGGGTCATAACCTGCAGGATATGCGTGATATCGAACGCCGTGTTAATGCTAATCGTCTGAACGGTATCGATGGCTATATCGTTAGCCCGGAGGAGATTAAGCGTGCCATCCCGGACATCAATATTGACCAGGGTTGTCGCTACCCGATAGTGGGTGCTTCATTTCAACCGCGCGGCGGTGTCGCTCGACACGATGCGGTGGCCTGGGGATTTGCGCGCGGTGCCGACAGGCAGGGTGTCGATATCATTCAGAATTGTGAAGTCACCGCGATAAATTCGAGTAACGGTGAAGTCACTGGCGTCGAGACCACACGCGGTACAATTTCGAGTAAGAAGATCGGTGTTGTCGTCGCCGGGCATTGTTCGGTACTGGCCGAGATGGCAGGTTTTCGCATGCCAATCGAGAGTCATCCTTTACAGGCGCTGGTATCCGAACCGATCAAACCCGTTCTCGATACCGTTGTCATGTCGAATGCGGTGCACGGTTACGTGAGCCAGTCCGACAAGGGTGACCTCGTCATAGGCGCCGGCATCGACCGTTACAATGGCTATGGTCAACGCGGCAGCTTTTCCGGTATCGAGCATACGGTTGCGGCGATCGTCGAATTGTTTCCCATCTTCAGCCGTGTGCGCATGAACCGTCAATGGGGTGGTATCGTCGATACGACACCGGACGCCTGTCCGATCATCGGCAATACCCCGGTTAAAGGTTTGTACTTTAACTGTGGCTGGGGAACCGGCGGCTTCAAGGCGACGCCGGGATCGGGCTGGGTGTTCGCGCACAATGTTGCAAGTGGTGAACCCCACGAACTCAACAAGGCATTCGCACTCGACCGCTTTGTTAGCGGCCATCTCATCGACGAGCACGGCGCCGCCGGCGTCGCCCATTAGGAGATTACAGCTATGTTATTAATTGAATGTCCCTGGTGCGGCGAGCGCGATGAGAGCGAATTTTCCTATGCCGGCGAAGCACATATATCGCGGCCGCTGGAAACCGAAAAACTCAGTGATGAAAAATGGGCGGATTACCTGTTCATGCGCAAAAACCCGAAAGGCCTGCATCGTGAGCAGTGGTCACACGCGGCGGGCTGCCGGCGATTTTTCAATGTCGAGCGCGATACCGTGACCTACAAGATCAGTGGTTCGTATAAATCAGGTGAGCAACCTCCGTCCGGAGGTGATGTATGACTCAGAAATTCCGCAGGCTGGATGGTGGGCGCATCGATCGCGAGCAGGCGATCCAGTTCAGCTTCAATGGCAAGTCTTATAGCGGCCATGCCGGCGACACGCTGGCCTCGGCTTTGCTCGCAAATGGCATCCACATGGTGGGTCGGAGCTGGAAGTATCATCGGCCGCGCGGCATATTGAGCTGCGGTGCGGAAGAACCCAACGCGATCTTTCAGCTTGAACAGGGTCAGTACACGATTCCGAATGCGCGTGCGACGCAGGTTGAGCTTTACGAGGGGCTCGATGCGAGCAGCGTCAACTGTTGGCCGAGCCTCGATTTTGATTTGATGTCGATCAACAGCAAGTTCAGCCGTCTGATGCCCGCTGGCTTCTATTACAAGACCTTTATGTGGCCGAAGTTCATGTGGATGAAATACGAACACTTCATCCGCAAGGCCAGTGGTCTCGGTAAGTCTCCGGACCAGCCGGACCCGGATCGATACGAGCATACCCACGCGCATTGCGACCTGCTCGTGGTTGGTGGCGGCGTTGCGGGTCTGACCGCGGCATTGGCGGCGGGCCGGGCCGGCGCCAGGGTCATGCTGGTAGATGAACAAAATGAGTTCGGCGGGCTCACACTCGCCACCCATGTCGGCATCGACGGCGAGTCGGCGAGTGACTGGATTGCATCCACGGTTGCCGAATTAGCAACTATGCCGGAAGTTACCCTGCTGCCGCGAAGCACCGCTTTTGGATACCACGATAGCAATTTTTTGACTATCAACCAGCGCCTTACCGATCATCTGCCGGTCAAGCAACGAAAGGGCGGGCGCGAGAAACTCTGGCAGGTACGTGCCCACCGCGTAGTACTGGCAACCGGTGCGATGGAGCGCCCTGTTACTTTCGCGAATAACGATCGGCCGGGAATCATGCTGGCCTCGGCGGTTTCGAGCTACATCAATCGATACGCGGTAAAGCCGGGTAAGAAGGCGGTGGTGTTCACCAATAACGATGGCGCTTACCAGACCGCACTGGACTTGATGGCGGCGGGTACCGAAGTATTGGCGGTAGTCGATGCGCGTGCCGAGTCGACCAGCGAGATAGCCGAAACCGTGCGTAGTGCGGGGATCCAGGTCATAAACGCCGTCGTTGTCGTCGATACCACCGGTAAAAAGCGACTCCAGTCGGTACGGGTCATGGGATTGTCGAGCGATGCCGCGTCACTTGTGGGTGACAAAAATATACTCAGCTGTGACCTGCTCGCTGTATCAGGCGGCTGGAGTCCGGTGGTACATCTCAGTTCACAGTCTGGTGCGAAAGCAGTATGGGATGATGAAGCCTCTATGTTCCTTCCGGGCAAGCCGCTGCAGGCGGAAGTCTCGGTTGGCGCCGCGAACGGAACGCTGGATTTGGAATCAACTCTCGAAGAAGCAGCCGAGGCGGGTAACGCCGCCGCAACAGCCTGTGGTTTCGAGGCTGCTATGTCGGCGCCTGTAGCCGAGGCGGTGCAGGGTGAACCGATCATGCCATTGTGGCTAGTGCCTTCACCGCATGCGCCCGGTCAGGGTCCCAAGCAATTTATCGATTTCCAAAATGATGTTGCCGCTACAGATATCAAGCTCGCTGTGCGCGAGGGGTTTCGTTCGGTCGAACACGTCAAGCGTTACACGGCGATGGGATTTGGCACCGATCAGGGCAAGACTGGCAATATCAATGGCATGGCCGTGCTCGCGGAGACCCTGGGCCAGAGTATCGCCGCAACCGGAACCACCACTTACAGACCCAACTATACGCCGGTAAGCTTCGGTGCGATCGCCGGTCAGGACCTGGGCGACAAGTTCTTTGACCCGGTGCGCAAGACCGCGATGCATGCATGGCATGAAGAAAATGGCGCCGAATTCGAAAACGTGGGCCAGTGGAAACGTCCCTGGTATTATCCGAGGGTTGGTGAATCGCTGGACGACGCGGTCAATCGCGAATGCCTGGCGATCCGTAACAATGTCGGCATCTTCGATGCATCGACGCTCGGAAAAATTGAAATTATCGGTAAGGATTCGGCCAAATTCCTCGAAATGATTTACACCAATAACTGGATGAAACTCGAAGTCGGTAAGGCCCGCTACGGATTCATGCTCGGTGAAGACGGCATGGTAATGGACGATGGCGTCACCATACGCTTCGCCGAAGATCACTTCTTCATGCATACCACCACCGGTGGTGCAGCCGGCGTGATGAGCTGGATGGAGCAATGGTTGCAGACCGAATGGCCGGAACTGGAAGTTTACCTGACCTCGGTGACTGATCACTGGGCCACCGCCGCCGTGGCCGGACCGAATAGTCGGAAAGTGGTATCGGCGGTCTGTGAAGGCATCGATTTCGACGCCGAGGCATTTCCGTTCATGGCCTCGCGAACCGGCAAGATAAGCGATGTCGATTGCCGCGTGAACCGAATCAGCTTCTCTGGAGAACTCGCTTACGAGGTGAATATCCCGGCCAATCATGGTCGTTTCATGTGGGAAAAACTAATCCAGGCTGGCGCCGAGTTTGACATCACCCTCTACGGCACCGAGGCCATGCATGTATTACGCACGGAGAAAGGCTATGTCATCGTCGGTCAGGATACCGATGGTTCGACCACGGTTGAAGACCTCGGTATGGGTTGGGCGTTGTCCAAAACCAAATCAGATTTTATTGGCAAGCGCTCACTAAATCGGCCCGATACTATTCGCAAGGACCGCAAACAACTGGTCGGTCTGCTGACCGATAAGCCGAACGAGGTACTTCCCGAGGGTGCGCAACTGGTCGATAATCCTGGTGTGCCTAAACCCGTACCGATGATTGGCCACGTCAGTTCGAGTTATTTCAGTGCCTGTTGCGGGCGCTCGATTGCGATGGCACTGGTCAAGGGTGGACACCACCGTATGGGTGAAACCGTCTATGCGCCACTGGCCAATGGCCAGGTTATCAAGGCGACGATTACGGGCATGAACTTTTATGACAAAGAGGGGGCTAATCCAGATGTCTGATTTATTCCAGCAACAAAGTCCGCTCGTGCAAATCAAGCTGGGTGAGGCAAAAGGGCAGACACCAACGATCAGGGAAGTACCGTTTCTGGGTTTTTTGAATTTGCGCGGTAAGGCGAATAACACCGGAATCCAGGCGGCAGCTTTGAATGTACTGGGTTGCGAATTACCGATCGAAGCCAACACCATGATCGAGTCGGGTGATAATCGAATCTACTGGCTCGGACCCGATGAATGGCTGATTGTAATCCCAACCGGTCAGCAAGCTAAGGTCCAGGCTGAACTACGTACTGCCCTGGAAGGAGTGTTCTCATCGGTCATCGATAATTCCAGTGGGTTAACCATGCTCGAAATCACTGGAGACAACGCGGCTAATTTGCTCGTCAGTGACTGTCCACTCGATCTGCACCCGCGGGTATTCAAACCGGGACAATGCGCACAAACCCGACTCGCCAAAGCGGGCATGACGATAGCGCCGATGCGTAAGGGCAATGGATTCGAGGTGATAATCCGCCGCAGCTTCGCCGATTATCTGGGTCTTTGGTTGCAGGATGCCGCGCTAGCGTTTGAGTAGTTGTAGTACCGATTTTCTTTTAATTATGCATCACTACCAGGACCGTAGTGCGGAGCATGTAATCGCTTCCACAAGAATCTTGACTTAAAGTAAGCTTTAACTCGTATACTGCAACCAATTGCTTTACTGGTATTTACCTTGATGGACCCTCAGGTTGAAACTGGCGCTCGTTGGAGCGAAATCCTGACCCGTGAGTACGCCTCGAGGCTGGCAACCCTGGCGCTGGCGATCTGGCTACACGCGTCTAACTCGATGTTGACCGCGACCACGATGCCGAGTGCAGTTGAAGATATCGGCGGGCTTAATCTGATTAGCTGGACCTTTGCGCTTTACCTGATGGGGTCGATAATCTCGGGTGCTTCGGTGAGTTTACTGGTTAATAAATCAGGCATACGCGCCACCATGATTCGAGCGGCAATGGTATATGCCGTCGGCTGCGTGGTCTGTGCGATGGCACCGACTATGCCGGTTGTGCTGGTCGGCAGGGTATTGCAGGGACTCGGCGGTGGTGGCCTGGTAGCACTGGTTTACATCTCGCAGGATCGATTTTTTCCGAATCGGTTCGTGCCAAAAATTGTTGCCTGTATCTCGACCGTGTGGATGATTTCGGCTTTCAGCGGGCCAGTGATTGGGGGCGCATTCGCAACCATGGGTATCTGGCGAATGGCCTACTGGGCGTTCGCGTTCCAGGCGGTACTGTTAATGCTGGCGATCCGGGTGTTACTCGCCGCCGAATCCGTCAATCTCGACATCAAGGCCGGGCGTATCCCGATCGTACGACTCATGTTCCTCGCTGCCGCGATACTATTGATTTCGATGGCCGGGGCTGAATTCGACGCGGTGGTATCACCAGTCCTGATCGTGATGGGTTGCCTGTCACTTGTATTTTTCGTATTTCGGGATAGAAACGCAAATTCGAGCCGGATGCTACCGTTGGAGGCGACCGATTTATCCCATCCAATTGGTAACGGTATCCTGACAACGCTATTGCTCTGCCTGTGCATCATGTCGTTCCTGGTTTACGGGCCGTTCATACTCATGAAGCTTTACGGCCTGACGCCCCTCACAGCCGGACTCATTGTTATGCTGGAAACCCTGGCCTGCGCCGGCATGACGAAGTTTAGTTAACGGGACAGCAGTGATTTTCAATAAATGCTCATCAATTACTGGCATTTCGCACGCAATCATCCCAAATTCCTTGGTTTTGGATTCGTGCTCGCGTTTCTTTCGAGCCCGGGGCAAACTTATTTTATCGGTGTGTTTGGCCCCGAGATCCAGGCCCTGTTTGACCTCGATAGCGGATCCTGGGGGCGTATCTACATGATGGGTACGCTGCTTAGCGCGGTGGTGATTACCTGGAGCGGTTCGCTGATCGACAGGATGGATCTGCGCCTGTTTACCACGCTGGTTTTACTCGGGCTGGTTATCGCATGCCTGGTAATGGGCTCGGTCTCGTCGACGGCGATGCTGGTAATGGCGATTTTCATGTTGCGCCAGTTCGGCCAGGGTTTAAGCAGCCATGCAGGAATCACCTCGATGGCGCGATATCACGCTGCCGATCGTGGTAAGGCGATAGCGCTGGCGGCGATCGGATTTTCACTGGGCGAGGCGTCGCTGCCGTTGATGGCGGTGTATTCGATTCAAATCTGGGGCTGGCGCGAAACTTACCTGGGTACTGCGGTTTTTGTAGCGCTGGCGATTCCGCTTGTGCTGTGGTTATTGAAAGGGCATGTGAACAGGCATGCCGGTTTGCTGCAGCGTCTGAATGACCCGGTCTCCGCGGGTGCTCAGCAGGGTGGTCATACGCGTCGGCAGATGTTGTCCGAACCACTTTTTTACCTGCTGCTGCCGGCGATGATCGCGCCTTCCATGATCATGACCGCGATGTTCTTTTTCCCAGCTGAGATTGCTAAAGCGAAGGGTTGGAGCAGTTTGTGGGTGACTGGTAATTACTGGACCTACTCGGTCGCGACGGTGATAACGATTATTTCCTCCGGTGTTCTAGTTGACCGGTTTAGCGCGCGCAGGGTAGTGCCGCCGTTTCTGTTACCGTTGGCTGCCGGGCTGGTTTCGTTGACGATATCAGACCAGCGCTTCCTGGTATGGCCTTTCATGCTGTTCATGGGGGTATCGTCCGGATTGTATTTCACTGGCCTGAGTGCGTTGTGGGCCGAACTTTACGGCGCAAGACATCTTGGTGCGATAAAATCGTTGACTAATGCGGTGATGGTGTTTTCTTCTGCGCTGGGGCCAGCGCTGGTTGGTTATTTATTGACCCAGGGAATGCCTTTTGATCAGATATGTCTAATGCTGGCGGGTGGCTGTGTAGTTGCCACCGTGATGTTGTTTTATGCCTTGCGTATGCCCAGGAGTTGACGAGCCTTTTCGGCGCTTGCGATTGGGCGACCGCCAGCCTTGATTGATTTAGCGAGTTCGGTCACCAGTTCTGCACTGCTCGATGCAATGTTTCCATCCGGTAAATACAGATTGTTCTCAAAGCCGACGCGGGCATGTCCACCCTGATCGATGCCGGCAATGACACAGGCCTGTTCCTGAGCGCCAAAGGCGCAAACGAACCAGTCGAGGCCGGTTAAATCCTTACTCAGAAACGGTTCCAGATCAGCCGGTGATGATTGGAAATCCACCGCGTATCGTCCCAGTACAAATAGAACGCAATGCTGCAAGACTGGTATGACGCCGTCCTGTCTCAGTGTCATATAGGTTGCCAGCTCTTGCGCGCTATAGACGATATGCTGAATATGGACCTCGGCTTCCGTGGCCCAGTGAAAGAAATTTTTGGCGAAGCCCAGATCTTTGAAGTCGCATGTCATTTCGCGCAGCGAAACGCTGGCCATTTGCGGTACGACAGACTCCACGCAATCAACCTGTTGTTGCGGTGTGTAGCGGCCCACCGCCTCGGTAGTGATTTGCACTAGCATGGTCGGAGCCTGCCGCTTCATCTCGGTAATAAGCTCCTGGTACAAACCTGCATCGAGCACATGTTCATCCTCACTGCCGCGCACATGTGCATGCAGAACTGTTGCTCCTGCTGCATGACATTGCACCGCCTCCTCGACAGTTTCACCGATAGAAACCGGCAGAGCAGGGTGGTCTTTCCTGGTTTTGCGTGCGCCGTTGGGCGCTACCATAATAATGGCGGGAGTAGTTGCCATTATTTCAGTACAACTTGTACGGCAGTGTCGAGCTTGTCGATAATCTCTTCGATATGATTGTCATCGATGATGAAAGGCGGCGCCAGCAGTACATGGTCGCCCTGTTTACCATCGATAGTTCCACCCATCGGGTAGCAAATGAGTCCGGCCTCGAAGGTGGCTTTTTTAAATTGCTTGTTGATACCGAGACTGGGATCAAAAGCGGCTTTGGTATCCCGATCCTGCACAAACTCCATGCCCAGAAATAGTCCACGTCCGCGGATATCGCCAATGTGCGGATGTTCGGCGAATCGATCTCTGAGTGCCTGCATGAGTCGATCGCCCTGACTCTGAACCTGCCCGATCAAGTTGCGATCGAGTATCGCGCTTACCACCGCATGCCCGGCCGCGCAGGCGACTGGATGGCCGAGGTAAGTGTGACCATGCTGAAAAAAGCCCGAACCATTCTCGATCGCGCTATAGATTTCTTTACTACATAACATCGCGCCTATGGGCTGGTAACCGGCACCGAGGCCCTTGGCAATGGCGGTAATGTCTGGGGCAATACCCTCCTGTTCGCAGGCAAACAGGCTGCCGGTACGACCCATGCCGCACATGACTTCATCGAGAATCAGCAATACACCGTGGGTATCGCAGATCTCACGAATGCGTTTGTAATAACCATCAACTGCCGGCACCGCACCCATGGTTGCGCCGACCACGGGTTCGGCGACAAAGGCCATTACCTGTTCGGCACCGAGACGATTGATTTCGGTTTCGAGCTCGTTGGCGACACGTTGGCCATAGTCGAATTCGGTTTCATCATCGCGCTTGCCTCGATAGGCATAACAGGGGGATATATGCGTGGTATCAATCATCAGCGGTGCAAAGGGTTCGCGGCGCCACAGGTTGCCGCCGGTGGCGAGCGCTCCCAGTGTATTACCGTGATAACTTTGCAGGCGTGCAATTACCTTGTGGCGCTGTGGTTGGCCGATTTCCAGGTAATACTGGCGAGCGAGCTTGATTGCCGCTTCCATCGCTTCAGAACCGCCGGACACCAGGTAGACACGGTCGAGATTACCCGGTGCATTTTGAATTAGCAGATCCGCCAGCGATTCGGCCGCGTCGCTGGTGAAAAAACCGGTATGGGCAAATTCCATTCGATCGAGCTGGGCCTTGATCGCGTCGTTGATTTGCGGGTCGCCATGGCCAAGGCATGAAACCGCGGCGCCACCGGAGCCATCCAAATACTGTTTACCCTGCTTGTCGATTAGATAAACGCCGTCGCCTTTAACCGCAGTCGGGTAGGCTGCTTTGGTATGGCGTGGAAATACGTGGCTCATGTTTAGTCTCGTAAATGTGTTCGCATGCGTTGGCCCTTCGGGTCATACGCGGCTGTGAGCGAGATGGTACCAGAGAAGTAAC
>QNFD01000075.1 GCA_003645435.1 Gammaproteobacteria bacterium
CCCGGAGTAATCCACGTAGTGGATTCGCAACGAAATTTCAATAGTCGCGTAGCTCAGTTGGTTAGAGCACCACCTTGACATGGTGGGGGTCGGTGGTTCGAATCCACTCGCGACTACCAGCTTTTATCATTCCAGCCCCTGATATTGTTATACTTGCAGCAATCATGCTGATACAATCTCGTCCGCTCTAATTTAAGCACGATGATCGTGCGACAGGATATCTGGAGTTTTTCACCCGCGGCTGCCAATATTGTGGCCGTCAAAACACTAATGAAACATGTGGCCTCTGGTATGGGTCACCACTGACAGGAATCATTATGCCTCAAGTAACATTACCCGACGGTAGCAACCGTCAGTTCGATCATCCCGTTTCAGTTTTCGATGTCGCCAGCGATATCGGTGCCGGCCTCGCAAAAGCCGCTATCGGCGGGAAAGTCGATGGTGAAATGGTCGATACCTCTTATTTGATCGACAAAGACGTCGAGTTAAGCATTATTACGCCAACCTCGCCTGAAGGACTGGAAATCATCCGTCATTCTAGCGCCCACCTGTTAGCGCAGGCGGTCAAACAATTGTTTCCCGGAGCCCAGGTAACCATTGGTCCTGTCATCGAAAACGGTTTTTTCTACGACTTTGCCTTCGAGCGGGCATTTACGCCGGAAGATATCGAGGCGATCGAAAAGCGTATGAATGAGTTGGTGCAGCAGGATATAGCCGTTGTGCGTAGCGAAAAGTCACGCGATGAAGCGGTCCGGTTCTTCAAGGATATGGGTGAAGATTACAAGGCGGAAATCATTAGCGATATCCCGGCCGAAGAAGCACTGTCACTCTATCAACAGGGTGACTTCATCGATCTATGCCGCGGTACCCATGTGCCCAGCACCGGGCATTTAAAAGCCTTTAAACTGACCAAGCTGGCCGGTGCCTACTGGCGCGGTGATTCCAATAATGAGATGTTGCAACGTATCTATGGCACTGCCTGGGCAAACAAGAAAGAGCTCAAGCAATACCTGCACCGCATAGAAGAGGCGGAAAAGCGTGATCATCGCAAGCTGGGTAGAGCGCTGGATTTGTTTCATACCCAGGAAGAAGCTCCCGGTATGGCATTCTGGCACCCGCGCGGCTGGCAACTTAACTTGAATGTTCGAAATTACATGCGCGAACAGCTCAATGAGGCCGGGTACCAGGAAATCAATACACCACAGATTGTCGATCGAAGCCTTTGGGAAAAGTCGGGCCATTGGGACAAGTTCAAGGACATGATGTTTACTACCGGTTCGGAAAACAGGGACTACGCGGTGAAGCCGATGAATTGCCCCTGCCATGTCCAGGTTTATAACCAGGGATTAAAGAGTTATCGGGATCTGCCGTTGCGCCTGGCGGAGTTTGGGTCCTGTCACAGGAACGAACCATCGGGCACCCTGCATGGATTGATGCGAGTGCGGAATTTTGTACAGGATGATGCGCATATCTTTTGTACCGAGGATCAAATCCAGGCGGAGGTATCCGCGTTCATCGACCTCGTGTTCAAGATTTATAAACATTTTGGGTTCGAGGACGTCATTGTTGCGCTATCTACCCGCCCCGAGCAGCGCGTCGGTGAAGACGCCCTGTGGGACAAGGCCGAAGAAGCGTTAAAGTATTCCCTGGATACGAAGGAACTGGACTGGATTTTGCAGCCGGGAGAGGGTGCGTTTTACGGGCCGAAAATCGATTTTTCACTGAAAGACTGCCTCGGCCGTGTATGGCAATGCGGCACCATGCAGGTCGATTTCTCGATGCCCGGCCGGCTTGGCGCACAGTATATTGCGGAGGATGGATCGAAGCAGGTTCCGGTGATGTTGCATCGCGCAGTCCTGGGTTCGATCGAGCGTTTTATAGGAATATTGATCGAACAATACGAAGGTAAATTTCCAGTCTGGCTGGCCCCGGTTCAGGCGGTAATTTTGAATATTACCGACAAACAGGCCGACTATGTGCAAAAAATTGAAAAAATGCTTAAAAATCAGCAAATCAGGGTCATTTCTGACTTGAGAAACGAAAAGATCGGCTTTAAAATTCGCGAGCACACTTTAAAGCGTATTCCTTACATGATCGTGGTCGGTGATCGCGAAGTCGAGGAAGGTACAATTGCAGTGCGCGACCAGGGAGGTAAAGACCTGGGTGTTATGCAGATCGATGAATTTATCAATCTTGTAAATGAACAATCCGGTTAACAGGCCGGATTAATTTTTGCTTAACGATAATCGGGAGACTATCCAATCGCAGATAACAAACAGAGCCGTCTGAACGATGATATTACGGCACCTGAAGTCAGGCTCGTCGCCGAAGATGGTGAGCAGAAAGGCATCATGACCCTTGAGGAAGCGAAGCAACTCGCCGAAGCAGCTAAACTGGACCTGGTCGAACTGGTACCCGATGCGGAACCACCTGTTTGCCGGTTGATGGATTATGGTAAGTTCAGGTTTCAGCAAAAGAAAAAGTTGCACGACCAGCGCAAAAAACAGCGCCAGGTTCAAATTAAGGAAATCAAGTTTCGACCGGGTACCGAAGAAGGGGATTATCGGGTCAAGGTCAGAAAGTTGACCGAGTTCATCGAAATAGGTGACCGTTGCAAGGTAACAGTACGGTTCAGGGGGCGGGAAATGGCCCACATGGAACTGGGAACGATGCTGTTGAAGAGAGTAGAAGAAGACATGAAAGAAGTTGCGACCGTGGATCAGTATCCACAGTCGGAAGGGCGCCAGATGACGATGTTGCTGGTACCCAAAAAACGCCGGGGTTAAATCTGGCAATCATCCCGAAGACGCGTCTCCGGCGTCCAGGGCTATTGAACTATATATATTAAACTGGAGTTTAAAATGCCAAAAATGAAGAGCAATAGTGGCGCTGCCAAGCGCTTCAAACGAAATGCGTCGGGCGGGTTCAAACGCGGTCAGTCGCATTTACGTCACATCCTTACCAAGAAAAGTAGCAAGCGCAAGCGTCAGCTTGGCGAAATGCTTGAAATTCATGCAAACGACGCGCGTATGGTTCGTCGTATGTTACCGTATTCGTAGGGAGTAGAGACATGCCAAGAGTAAAGAGAGGCGTCGTTGCACACGCACGCCACAAGAAAGTTCTCGATAAAGCGAAAGGTTATCGAGGCGCCCGCAGCAAGGTATTACGCGTTGCAAAACAGGCCGTTACCAAAGCCGGTCAATACGCCTATCGTGACCGTCGTCAACGCAAACGTCAGTTCCGTGCCCTGTGGATTGCCCGCATCAATGCAGGCGCCAGGGAAAATGGAATGTCGTATAGTGTTTTCATGAATGGATTGAAGAAAGCCGCGATCGAAATTGATCGAAAAGTGCTGTCGGATATTGCCATATTCGATAAGCCCGCGTTTACCGCCCTGGTCGAAAAGTCCCGGGCTGGTCTTGAAACTGCTGCCTCGTAAAACAACCCTGGTCTCGACAGGGACGCTGCTCTGAAGCGCCCCTGTCGAGAGTCTTAAATTAAAGTGTCTCAAGAACTCGATAGTTTGCTCGAAAATGCTGTTCAGGCGATAAACCAGACTAATGATCTGGCCTCGCTTGATTCAATTCGTGTCGCTTATCTGGGTAAAAAAGGTGAGATTACCGCAAAACTGAAAAATCTGGGACAAATTCCCGCCGACCAAAGGCCGGCGGCTGGCCAGGCGATAAATCGAATCAAGCTCGAGATCCAGAATCTCCTGGAGCAGCAAAAATCAGCCATCAATGCGAGACTCATAGACGACAGGCTTAGCTCGGAAACAGTCGATATCAGCTTGCCGGGTCGTGGTGAACAGCCAGGCGGTCTTCATCCGGTAACCCTGACCATGAACCGGATCCAGAAAATGTTCGGCAAACTCGGTTTCGATGTTGTCGAGGGTCCCGAGGTCGAGGACGATTTCCACAATTTCGAAGCCCTCAATATACCCGAACACCACCCGGCGCGGGCGATGCACGATACTTTTTACTTCGACGATCACCGCCTGTTGCGCACGCATACTTCACCCGTTCAAATCCGGGTATTGCAGAAACAACCACCGCCGGTACGAATCATCGCGCCCGGCAGGGTTTATCGTTGTGATTCTGATATTACGCATACACCCATGTTTCACCAGGTGGAAGGATTGTTTGTCGACGAAAATGTTTCATTCTCCGATTTGAAGGGTACGCTGGAAGAATTCTTGAAACTGTTTTTCGAACAGGATGATTTGAAGACGCGATTCAGGCCCTCATATTTTCCGTTTACCGAACCCTCGATGGAAGTCGATATCAGTTGCGTGATGTGTGCCGGCAGCGGTTGCCGGGTATGCAGCCATACCGGCTGGCTCGAGGTACTCGGCTGCGGCATGGTACATCCTGAAGTGTTCAGGCATGTCGATATTGATACCGAGGCCTACACCGGTTATGCCTTCGGCGTTGGCGTCGAGCGACTGGCGATGCTGCGCTACGGGGTGAATGACCTGCGCCTGTTTTTCGACAACGACCTGCGCTTCCTGCGCCAGTTTGGTTAGCACAGGGAGATCGGATTCTAATGAAACTGAGTGAAAACTGGTTGAGAGAATGGGCGAATCCAGCCATCGATACCGATGCACTGATTTCCCAGCTCACCATGGCTGGCCTTGAGGTCGAGGCAGTCGAGCCCGCTGGGGCCGATATTGACAAGGTCATCGTCGGTGAGGTTATCGCGGTCGAACAACATCCCGATGCGGACAAGCTAAGTTTATGCCAGGTGAGTGATGGCAATGCGTCAGTACCGGTGATCTGTGGCGCCGGCAATGTCCGTGCAGGATTAAAAGTTGCATTTGCCCCGGTAGGAGCGACTTTACCCGGACTGAAAATCAAAAAAGCAAAGCTGCGCGGCATTGAGTCACACGGCATGCTGTGTTCAGCCACCGAGCTGAAGTTAGCAGAATCTTCCGATGGCATTCTTGAGCTTTCCGAAAACGCCCCGGTCGGCATCGACATCGTCGAGTACCTGGCCCTCAAAGATAATATTATTGAAATTGATTTGACCCCCAATCGCGGTGATTGCCTGAGCCTTGCCGGTGTCGCGCGCGAAGTCGCTGCCTTAAACGGAATCGAGATGCAGGGAGTGGCTAACTCTGAAATCGCACAATCGATCGATGATGAATTTAGCGTCGAACTATTGCATCCGCAAGCCTGCCCGCGCTACGCGGGACGTATTATCAAGGGAATCGATGCCAGTGCGCAGACGCCTGTGTGGATGCAGGAAAAACTTCGTAGAAGCGGCCTGCGGCCGATTAGCCCGGTAGTCGATGTGACCAATTACGTGATGATGGAGATCGGTCAGCCGATGCATGGCTTCGATTTCGACAAGCTCGAAGGCAGTATTCGGGTGCGTCTCGCCACTGCCGGAGAAAAGTTGACCCTGCTCGACCAGACCGAGTTTGAATGTCGGGCTGATTCCCTCGTGATTGCCGATCATAACAAGGCGCTGGCACTGGCTGGAATCATGGGCGGCCTCGATTCTTCGGTACAGGCGCATACTAAAAACGTGTTTCTTGAGGCGGCCTACTTTCCACCTGTCAGCATGGCGGGTAAAGCTCGAAGCTATGGCATGCATACAGACTCGTCGCATCGTTTTGAGCGTGGCGTCGATCCCGGGCTTCAGGTGATAGCAATGCACCGCGCCACTGAATTGTTGCTCGATATTGTCGGCGGTAAGGCTGGCCCCGTGAACAATGTGGTTAATATCGATTTTATGCCAGTCGCACCCCGCGTAAAACTGCGGCATTCCCGTATCATTCGCTTGCTTGGTATTCAAGTATCGGCGGATGAAGTGCTAAGAATGCTTCACGGTCTGAATATGCAGGTCGAACCAGAGGACGGAGGCTGGATGGTTGTGCCGCCGAGTTATCGTTTCGATATTAACATCGAGGCGGATCTGATTGAAGAAATCGGTCGTATGGTTGGATATAACAATATACCGGGTACCCGCGAGCTGGCTCACGTCAGTATGGAAAGTTATTCCGAGACCCAGCGCACGGTGAACGAGATCCGTAATGTACTGATCACACAGGGATTTTATGAAGCCGTAACCTATTCATTCGTATCGCCCGAATTACAATCGGTACTGGACCCAGGCCAGCAAACACTACCCTTGTCCAATCCGATATCGAGCGATATGTCGGTCATGCGAACCCGGTTATTACCCGGGCTGGTGCAGGCCCTGCAGCATAATTTAAAACGCCAGCAATCACGCGTTCGTTTATTTGAATCCGGCCTGTGCTTTATTCCGGATGGCAAAAAATTACAACAGCGCTCCCATATTGCCGCGGTAATCACAGGCTCCCGCGATGTCGAGAGCTGGCTATCTCCGAGCGAACCGGTGGATTTTTTCGACATCAAGGGCAGTCTTGAATCGATACTGCAATTATCCAACCCGGATGATTATCGCTTTGTTAAAACCAGCAACCCCGTATTACATCCGGGGCAGGGCGCCGATGTTTTTTACCAGGACAACAGGGTTGGATTCGTAGGTGCCTTACATCCTGCGGTTATTTCAAGGCTACATCTATCACAGCCGGTATTTGTATTCGAACTCGAACTTGCTTCGATATTGCAGGCAAAATTGCCGAGCTTCGGGGAACTGTCAAAATATCCCTCGATCAGGCGTGATATTGCGGTAATGGTTGATTCCACTATTGTGGTGCAAAATCTGGTGGATTGCATTTATTCGATAAAAAGTGAGATTTTACAGGAAGTAATTGTATTTGACGTCTATACTGGTATGGAGGTAACAAATGATCGAAAAAGTGTCGCTTTGGGCTTGATTTTACAGGACTTTTCACGCACTCTAGTTGAAGGGGACGTTGAAATTCTAGTTGAGAAAGTCCTCGCAAAGCTAAAAAAACAATATAACGCTATCTTGAGGGAAACCTGATGTCATTGACCAAGGCTGACATGGCCGAAATGCTATTTGAAGAACTTGGTCTCAATAAGAGAGAAGCGAAAGAAATAGTTGAGCAGTTTTTCGAAGAAGTAAAACTTGCGCTTGAATCGGGCCACCAGGTGAAATTATCGGGTTTTGGCAACTTCCTGGTCAGGTCGAAAGCTGAAAGGCCGGGTCGGAATCCTAAAACTGGTGAAGAAATACCGATTTCTGCACGTAAGGTAGTTACCTTTCGTCCAGGACAAAAACTTAAGTTGAGAGTAGAGGCATATGCTGGAAGCGAGCAACAATAACGAATTACCGGTAATACCAGGTAAACGTTACTTCACCATCGGTGAAGTTGCTGAGCTTTGTGATGTCAAACCCCATGTTCTACGCTACTGGGAACAGGAATTTCCCCAGCTTAAGCCTGTAAAACGACGTGGAAATAGACGTTATTACCAACGTCATGATGTATTGCTTATTCGCCAGATCCGCAGCCTGCTGTACGACGAAGGATTTACGATCGGTGGCGCCCGCCAGCGACTCGAAGGCGTGGGCGCTAAAGACGATGCTAGCCAGAGCCAGCAAATAATTAGACAAACGCTGGTAGAACTGGAAGAATTGCTCTCTTTACTCAAACGCTAGTCTAGACACACCAAAAAATCACAATCGGGGCGTAGCGCAGCCTGGTAGCGTACCTGCCTGGGGGGCAGGTGGTCGCAGGTTCAAATCCTGCCGTCCCGACCATTTAACTTTAACAATATCAATAGCTTATTGCTTACTGTGGTTTTCTAATATAGAGAGTCTTTCTACTATTTTCATTTGTAATAATCGGTATAGTTCTGGCCTTCCTGCTAAGACACCGTGATCCTGAGCCGCCACGTAAGCAGTATATCTGGGAGTGCGATAAGACCGAGGCCGACGACTTCGACCGAATTGGCCAGTGCGAAGAGGCAATGTTGGGCGTATCGATGGGATTCAGTCAGATTTCGGATGTCCCAAGGGGAGGACGGCATCGCCAATTTCTTTGTTTATCTGGTGGACTGGTAAAATTTGGGTGTTAATATTTTCTATACTCGCCAGGGCACTTGAAGCCAACCAGTGGCAGAGGGAGATTTGGAGATCGGTATGAACGAAATTTCAATGATAGGTCTGGGCGCCATGGGTACGGCGCTTGCGATGGCTCAAATAGAAGCGGGGCGAAATGTTACGATCTGGAATCGCTCTAGCCAGAAAATGGCTCCCCTTGTTGCTCTTGGTGCAAAGGGCGCGGAAAATGTAGCAGCAGCAATTAAGGCTAGCCCAGTCATCATCATTTGCATCGACAACTATGCAGCAACTAACGCAATAATGAATGTTAAAGATGTAGTCGAACACCTGCCAGGGCGATGTGTCATTCAACTTGGTACAGGGACACCAGAAGAAGCGCGTACTAGCGAAACCTGGTTCAATGCTCGTGAGGTAGACTATCTCGATGGCATTATCCAACCTTATCCAGATGGCATTGGAGAACCTGATGCCCAGCTGCTCTTTTCTGGCTCAAAGTCAGTTTTTCAAAAGTCATTGCCATTTCTCAAATGCCTGGGAGGTGATCTTCGCTTTGTTGGCGAGAAAGTTGGCGCTGCTGCTGCGCTTGATTTGGCAGGGCTTTCCTGCAGTCTTGGTCAATATGTTGGCTTTGCTCACGGTGCACGACTCTGCGAAGCAGAAGGGGTAAGCATTGAACACTTTGCCAATCTTTATCCGGAAGGAAATCGGCTCAGAGAATTGGCTGAAATAATTCACCATGAGGCCTTTACACTACGCAGTCTCCATGATGGTGCGAGCATTCGGATTTGGGAAGAATGCATACAACGACTACAGGCCCAGGCCCAAGATGTTAATATGAACAGAGACTTTCCCGACAACATCTCCAGACTCTTTAAGCGCGCCATCGCAGCTGGAATTGGTGAACAGGACTTAGCCGCCCTTGTAAAAGTCCTACGAGATTGAAACTCGTTTGCAGTATCCTTGCAAAGTGTGCGAAGCCGATTGGCAGCTTATCGAGGTAATGAAAAAATCAACAGTAATTTCCGCGTTGGGCACCAGGCACGCACTCAATGTTCAAATTTTTATGACCGCTTCCAGATAGCAGCCGTTCCAGATTCAGATCAAATAGGCGACCATTCGTCCAGTAACAGACTCTCGATTATCCCGGCTTTCAGAATTCGATGTGGGTGATGGATGACGATTTTTCTTTGCCTTAGGGTTGTTCGCTCCCAATAATTTCAGGTTTCACTTTTGCAGTTTGCGAGCGGCATAGGCGGAATGCCCCAGGAGCGTCCGTTGATTAAGATTTTCGGCGTATTCTTCAGCGTGCAGCGTTACCGATTGCAGGCTTCCTGATCGCTTTCCATGAATTACTGAATCTCCATGCCCAATTGTGTATTGATACCACTCCCCTTCCGTTATTCCTGTAGGAGGTTCCGTTTTCTCGATACTGGTAACACGAAAATATCGTTTACCCAATTCGTCGTATTGATCGGTCATAAATGCTTTCTGTTCAATTTTATTCTCATTGCTGAGCGTTGGGCGGAATACCCGCGATTCGAGGTCAGGTCTTTGATTTATGATAACCTCGCCGACAGCTACTAGAATAACATTATTCTTATCGAATCAGAAATCAAAGGCTTGACCCTCTTTATGCTCTCTAAGCCTTTAACTCAGATGCCATAGCCGTCAGCAATAGCCCTGCAAGTATAATAATAAAAGCAGTTAGTGACATTACCCAGACAATCGCTATCGATTCATATCCATCTACTTTAAAACATTAATATTCCCCGAACTGTCTATTGTTTCAAAG
>QNFD01000076.1 GCA_003645435.1 Gammaproteobacteria bacterium
GGGTCACGTCCGCCATGACCCGCATCAATCGCAATGATGATTTCTTTCTTGCGCTTTTGTCTTTGCTGTTGACTGGTAACAATTGGTGTTGGATCCAGGTTAGTAGCGTGTAAATCCACTACCAGTCGGTATCCCGAATTTCCATCGGGTTTTAATATGAAGCTACGCGGTCGCACATTGCTTTTCAGGTCCAGTACTATCCTCAATTCGCCTGACTTGCGCATTGCCGAGCGAATACCACTCAACAGGCTGGTATTATTTTTATTAACCGTCAGGGCATTGCTTTTACGGGTGTTTTTCAGGTCGATAACAATGCGATTGGGTTTCGACAGGCTAAACAGCCGGTGTTCGATTCCGGATGAAAGATCAAAAACGATCCGGGTATGGTCGACTGAAGTTTCGGCTACACGAACACCAACCAGGGCTGGCTTACTTTTGGCGAAGCTGATCCCAGAGCTTGCCAGCAACGTCAATGTCGCGCCATAACGGGCAAATCGTTTGAGGAAAAATCGCCTGGTTGCCGAAAATCTATCCATAATTCTTCAAGATGAACTGTTTTCGTGAGTGACTGGAACTATATTTATAGTAAATTATGGGAAAAAAATCAACCTTTTTTCCATATTTATTAGCTAGATAGTGAACTTATCTAGAATATCACTCAGGTTTTATAGAAGCCATAATTCTTTTACCCCAGTCATTGTTCGCCAGCAACTTAACTCGTCGACCATCGATATCATAATCTATGCTCACCTCCAGCCCGACATTATCCAGGTAACCCGGGGCTCTATCAGGCCATTCAATCAGGCATATCGTGGACGAATTGAGGTAATCTCGATAACCCAGATATTCGAGTTCTTCACCATCGGCTAGCCGATACAAATCCAGATGCGCAACCGACAGAGGTTGAAGTTCATAGTACTCAATGAGGGTGTAGGTCGGGCTTCTTACGCCACTGGTTACACCTAGCGATTCAAGCGCTCCCCTGACCAGCGTGGTTTTACCGGCGCCAAGATTACCACTCAGTGTAATAACCCCTCCAGATCCACAGGCAGCTATCAGGCTTGCACCAAGCCAGCGCATTTGTCCTTCATCCCTGATTAACATAAACGGGATTTCATCCCTCGCGCAATTGTTTTATAACTTGCGGTATGCGCTGCACGATGTCGCTGGCGATTAATCCGGTTTCATCATTGTCACCGGCATATTCTTCAGCGCCAAGCGCGTGGATCAATACCGCGGTTTTTGCCGCTTCAAACGGTGTCAGACTTTGTCCCATCAGAGCGGCAATCATACCCGCGAGGACGTCACCCATACCGGCTGATGCCATACCGGGATTTCCCGCTATATTAATAGCTGGAATAGATTCAGCTTGCTGAATAATACTGCCCGAGCCTTTTAATACACTCACGACGCTAAAGGCATCAACCAATTGCTGACTGGCCCGAAGCCGATCAGACTGAATTTCTGCCGAACTGGTGGACAGTAAACCGGCAGCTTCACCGGGATGTGGTGTTATTACTACCTGGTCGGAGGCCAATGTACGAAGAAACCCGGCATCGAGGGCGCCGGCATCAACCACGATCGGTTTATTACAGCCCTGTATTTTTTTCAGGCAGTCCTTTGCAGCCTTACTCGCTCCGAGACCAGGACCAATCAGAATAACCGTCGCCTGTTCCAGTTTCTCGTCGATGCTATCCCAACCTAACACCATTAATTCCGGTATCGCCGACAGGCTATGAGCACATTCCGGATGAACCAGCACGGTGACCAACCCTGCCCCGGTGCGTAACGCGGCCAGGGCCGCAAGCGATGCCGCACCTGCCATGCCATTGTCTCCGCCAACAATGAGCAAATGACCAAATTTATTCTTGTGAGAATTGCGTTTTCGTTTCTCTGGTAATTTAATATTGTCTGGCTCGAGTACGACCAGTGTCGGGGTCAGATCCTCGCTAATACTGGAAGATACGCCAAGATCGTAAAAAACCAGTTCACCACAGTAATCGGGTCCATCGGCCAGGTATTGACCTGCCTTGATACCGATAAAGGTTACGGTCAGATCGGCATTCACCGCACAGGGCTGCGCCATACCAGTATTGGCGTTCAGGCCTGACGGTATATCGATCGCAACCCTGGCAGCCGGGCTTTGATTGATCGCATGAATTAACGACTGCCAGTCTTTATCGAGTTCCCTGGCTAAGCCAATGCCCAACAATCCATCGACGATTACCTCTCCTTTTATTTCCTGCTGGTTCCATGGCAGAATCTCGGCTTCCGCCTGTAGCCAGAGTTCACGAAAATGTGCGGATGTATCCGACTGGCGCGCGAGATCTCCCTGACTTATGAATTGCACATCGACTCCCTGGGCTTTAGCCGCCAGGGCGACCACATAGGCGTCACCGCCATTGTTACCCGAGCCGGCAAAAATCGTGATGCAGGATACCTCTGGCCAACGATTACATATTTCTAACCAGACGCGCCGCCCTGCTCTGCGCATCAATTCGATTCCGGCCAGGCCATCGACTTTAATTGCGGCCCGGTCCATTTGATAAACCGTTTCTGTGTTGTATAAATACATAGGTATTTTATACATCAGCCACTGCCGCAAGGAAAGCGTTAGCCGCTATATAGGGTCTGATATACTCGAAAATATATTTTCGCGAGTATTCACATGAGCAATCAATCGAGGGGCGCACAGGCGCGATCGGACAAGGAACTGCGATCACGCGTCAAGTTGCTGGGTAAGCTAGTCGGCAATGTATTGCTCAAGCACGAAGACCCCGCAGTATTTCATGCAGTGGAAGCGTTACGAACCGGTTTCATACAGTTACGCAAACGTAATAGCGAACCAAAGCGTCAGGCGCTGATTAAATTGATCGAAGGTCTGCAACCAGCCATCATCAACCAGGTGATTCGAGCCTTCACGATTTATTTTAATCTCGTCAATATCGCCGAAGAGGATTTCCTCCACCGCCAGCGCCGAAGTTCGGTGCAAAAGAATGGTCATGCGGGTTGGACTGGCTCGTTCCATCACACCATCCAGGGGTTTCAGCAAGCGGACATGAGTGTCGATGAACTACAGCAACTGCTCGATAGCCTGTCCTATACACCGGTGTTCACCGCGCATCCTACCGAATCGAAACGGCGCACCGTGATGCAGTTACAGCGTCATGTGTTCACCATTATCGACCAGTTAACCGATCCGCGCCTGGGGCAGTTCGAACGCGACGATCTGGTAGAAGCCCTGCAATCACAGATAGAAGTAATCTGGCTAACTAACGAAATTCGCAGCAGCAAACCCAGTGTCACCGACGAAATCAAACTGGGCCTGCACTATTTCCAGCGCAGCCTGTTCGAGGCGGTCAAGCGTGATTACCGCCACCTGGAAAAAGCAATTATGCATACCTATGGAGAAGATGACATTGGCAACCCTGTCGCCCGGGTACCCAGCTTTATTCATTTTGGTTCCTGGATTGGCGGCGATCGTGACGGTAACCCTTATGTCACGGCCGGGGTGACGCGCATGGCCTTACGCATGCATGCCGAAGAAATACTCACCGAACACCTGCGCCTGATTTACAAACTCACGCAGGTGCTGACGATGTCGACTAAATGGTGTACACCAAGTGAAAGTTTCATGCAAAAGCTGCGTGAAGACGAGACCATGGGCTTAAAGGTCTTAGACGAGCGACGCGATCAGTTCGAAGACGAGGTCTACCGACGCAAGCTCTACCATATGCATTACCGGCTCAAAAAGAATCTCGCCATTATTCGAAACAACATGCATGGCATGGAGACACCGGACCACGAGCAGGCTTATCGCGATGAGCAAGAATTTCTCGATGATCTTTACTCGATACGGGATTCACTCATCAGCCACGGTGAATTTTCTACCGCCAACGGTGACCTGAAAGATGTTATCCGCATCGCCGAGACATTTGGTTTCCATATGGTAGTACTCGATATCCGTCAGGAGTCTGGCCGCCATACACAGGCCGTCAGCGAAATCATTGCAACCAGCGGTTCGGGCGATTACATCGGCATGAATGACCAGCAACGCCTCGATTTTCTGGCCGGGTTAATCGATACAGACCAACGCCCGGATTTTGACGCCACGCAACTAACCGACGACTGCCGCGAAACTCTGGAGGTATTTCAAACTATTTTTGCAATGCGTAAAGAAATTAGCGACCGCTGTATCGGCAGCTACGTGATTTCCATGACCCATACCGCAAGTCATATCATGGAAGTCATGTATCTGGGCTATCTGGCCGGTCTTGCCGGTAAAAACGCAGAAGGACTTTTCTGTGACCTTGAGGTCGCACCATTGTTTGAAACCATAGATGATCTCAATGCGATCGATATCGTGCTCGATACCCTGCTGCAGAATTCAGTCTACAGGCGTTTGCTGTCACTCAGCGGCGGTGTTCAGGAAGTAATGCTCGGTTACTCCGACTCATGTAAGGATGGCGGCATATTATCCGCGGCCTGGGGTCTCTACCAGGCACAACATAAGGTGATTAAAATTACCACAGGCCATCAGGTAAGCTGCCGAATGTTTCATGGACGCGGCGGCACTATCACCCGCGGCGGCGGACCCACGCACGATGCAATCATGTCACAACCACCACAAACTGTGCTTGGCCAGATCAAGTTTACCGAGCAGGGCGAGGTGTTATCACATAAATACGGAAACACCGAGACCGCGCACTACGAACTGGCGATGGGCATTACCGGCCTGATGAAGGCCAGTGCCGGAATCGCCAATGATAACAGTGCCAACTACGACGCCTTTCATCCCGTCATGCAGAAACTTTCGGATCACTCCGAATACTATTACCGAGAGTTAACCGACCACACTAAAGGTTTTTTCGAATACTTTTACGAAGCGACACCGGTTAGCGAAATTGGCCTGATGAATATAGGTTCGAGGCCTTCACACCGCCGCAAGGGCGACATGTCGAAGTCATCGGTGCGCGCGATACCCTGGGTATTTGGTTGGGGCCAGTCACGACACATGATGCCGGCCTGGTATGGTGTTGGTTACGCGATCGAACAATGGTTGCTGGAAAATCCGCGATCGCTGAAACAGCTACGCGATATGAATAAACAATGGCCTTTCTTTGCGGCAATGATTAGTAACATGCAAATGTCACTATTTAAGTCCGATATGCGTACCGCACTTGAATACAGCAAGCTTTGCCGGAACAAGGCCCTGGGTAAGTCCATATTCGGGAAGATTCAGAAAGAAAATAAGCGCACCATAGAACAGGTACTAAAAATCGCCAATATCAAAAAATTGCTTTCCAACGATCCGGTACTCACCCTGTCGCTGACACGACGTGACCCCTATCTCGACCCCCTGGGCTACCTGCAAATAACCCTGTTGAAAAAATATCGTGACGAATCAGTGCCGGAAAAGAAAAGGCTGCAATGGCAAGCCGCCCTGCTGAGCTCGATCAATGCGATTGCCGCTGGCCTGCGGAATACAGGATAATTTCATTAACGAGAACCGGGCAAGCTATAAACCGACCTATCTTCTGGTGATATTCGGGACGATCACCGCATACGACATGCACAGACCTGCAACTCGGCGCGTTCATAGTTAGTGGGAATCCACCTGCCACAATTCGATAAAGAAAAATCACAAATTAGAGCTATTATTACCTTTAAGTTTAGATCGCAAGTGTGCGTGCAGACGGTAGTTTCTAATTTTTCGATCAATGTGGGAATTTGCAGATATGAAAATCATGAGTAAATTATTAGCAGGCTTTCTGGCGTTATTTTTGTCTTTTAGCGCTATGGCTGAGCGGCCTGCAGTCCGAGTTAGCAACAATAATACTTATCTCGCTTTGGGCGTATCGTCGATAAGGCTTAGCGAGGGTGCAGATAGCGTTTCTCCTTTCAATGTTTATGGTCGGCTTGGTTATAACTTTACTCGCTATATCGGCATAGGCCTTGAGGGTAGTTTTACGGTTTTGGAAGATGATTTTCAAAACGTCAATTACGGCATAAATACGGTGTTCGGTTATCTTAAGGGCATTATTCCCCTGGGCGAAAAATCAAAAATTTACGCCGTGGTTGGTCCGGCAAATGTCAAAGTCAAGGCCTCTGATGGTAGCGGTTCTTATTCGGTGGATGATGACGATACCGCTTATGGTATAGGTTTCGAGAGAGAACTTGATGGTTATGGATTCACTATCGACTACATAAAATACTATGATAATCAGGGTATAGATGTAGAAGCACTTAATATTGGCCTGATAGGCTACTTTTAGGTACGGTCAGGGAACTGGTAATCTACATCAGTTACCTGAATAAATAGTTTCCATTCCCCGTTCCGGCGTACCGGGAATCATTTGAGACAATAACAAGGACATAAGCGCAATTGCGGTACCGGTTAAAAATACCGCCGATGGCGAAACAATCCATACGATACCCAGTACCGCGGGTAATATCACCGCCGCAATGTGATTAATCGAAAATGAAACTCCGGCAGTAGCCGCCATATCGGCTGGGTCGGCTATTTTTTTAAGATAGCTCTTAAGCGCAATCGCCATCGCAAAAAAGATATGATCGAATATATAAAGCAGGCAGGCAAAAATAGCTGATTCGACGAAGGCATAACCGCTAAAAATAATCACCAGACCGATATACTCAAGCGTGAGTGTTCGTCTTTCACCCCAGTGGCTCACCAGCCGGCCGATGCGCGGCGCCAGGTAAATCGTCAATATGCCGTTGACCAAAAACAACATGGTCATTTCACCTACGTTGAAATGGAATTTCTCGACCATCAGGAAGCCCGCAAACACCACGAATATCTGGCGGCGTGCTCCTGACAAAAAGGTAAGCAGGTAGTAAAGCCAGTAGCGTTTTCGGATTATCATCTTCTTGTGCTGCTCGGCTTCGCCCTTGAAGTGGGGAAACTTGAGTATCATGAAAACAGCCATCATTACCGTCGCCCCGCCGCCGAGCAGATAAATCAGGCGATATCCCAGATCGAGCAAATCAACCAGCAAGTAAAGTACACCAAAAGCAAATAATCCAGTAAATGCACCAACAGCAATCTGTCGACCCATGACCACCGGCAATTGATATTTATCGATTAATTGCAGGGTTAAAGATTGTTGTATGGTCTCGGCATAGTGGTATCCCATCGACATCAACACCGTAGTGAAATAAAGGCCCATCACCGTGGGTAGATAACCGGTTATCGCGGTGCCGATGCCAAGCGCTATCAGTGCCACGAAAGCGATGGTTTGCTCGCGCATTATTAGCAGCAGGAATATAACCCCAAAGGCAATGAAACCGGGCACTTCTCGCAAACTTTGCAAGATTCCGATTTCGACACCGGTAAAGTTAACCTGCTCGATAGCGAAATTATTAATCAGCGCCTGCCAGGTTGCGAAAGATAGCGGTACGGCTGCCGAAAACAGGTAAAGAAATACTTCAGGGCGTTGAAAATAATGCTTAAACATGCAGTCCTGCTACGGGGTTTACTACTTGAAAGTACCGCTATGAAAGGCGAAATTCCCAGGCGGCAAGTGTTTGTCGATAATGCGGGAGATTATCACAATTATTGTTTTGCTACTGCATCAGGATTGAGAGAATTACCACATAGATAAATTTTTCTTCGGGTGCTCACCTGGCTTTTCACTGATTCTGGCAAATTCTGATTGGCATCATAATGTGGGTGATTGCGGCAAAACTTGTATTCATGCAATAGCCGATATACATTTCCTGCCTTCGTTGAAATGAGAAACCCATGCGATTAAAACACAAAGTAGCTGTTGTTACCGGCGCCAGTAACGGTATAGGCCTCGCCATTAGTGAACGATACCTGGCCGAAGGCGTGAAACTGGTAATGACCGATATCGATGCAGAAAAGGGTACAGCGGAAGCCGAGCGGCTTGGCAGTGAGGGCGACGTCATCTTTATTCATAGCGATGTTGGTGACAAATCGAGCGTCGATTTATTATTTGCAAAAGCGGTAGATCACTTTGGTCGAGTTGATATCACTGTCGCAAACGCGGGTATTCTACGAACCGGTGCGTTTATCGATATCAGCGAAGAAGATTTTGACGCGGTGATCCGGGTCAACCTCAAGGGTGTCTTTCTCACCGGGCAAGCCGCCGCACGCCAGATGTCTGCACAAGATCCTCAAGGCGGAACAATCATCAATATGTCTTCGACCAACCAGGTTCTGGCGATACCTCAAATCGCGTCCTATGTGGTCTCCAAGGGAGGCGTCGGCCAATTGACCAAGGTAATGGCAATCAGTCTTGTCGAGCAAAATATCAGGGTGAATGGCATCGGCCCCGGTTCAGTCGCTACCGAGATGTTCGAAAAAAATATTGCCACGGATGAATCCGTGCTCGCAGCGGTAATGTCGCGTACACCGATGAAGCGTCCCGCGGACCCGAGTGAGATTGCATCGATAGCGGTATTTTTGGCTTCGCATGATTCATCGTATATTACCGGGCAGACTATTTTTGCCGATGGCGGCAGATTGCCTTTGGCTTATACCTGTTAGCTTTATTGTGTTTTCCTTGATCTCTGTAGAAGATTTTACTTTATAAGAACATTGTGGCCATACAGGTTTTCACGCACAAAAATTTTAAGCGCCTTGTAGCGTGTTTTGGGGTAAGTGCGCGAGTACCTTTTTCTCAACAGCAAGATAAAGTTTCCAATAAGTGTCTCCACTACCACGGCCTTGTTGACATGGATGTAATGTTTGCAGGTAATGCAGGGAGCATTTATCTGCCCATCGAAAAAATAGCGACCATATCAGAATCGTAAGCGCCCGGGCAACCCTACCTATAGATAAACAGCGAATTAAATAGACTGGTTTCTTAATCGGAGGAACGGGCGATTACGATGCGATATAGCCCACTACGGCAATTTGGGTAGGATTTGGCTTACAGTCGTAATATCTGCCACGAGCATCCACAACAGATGTTTTAGCCCTAACACTTAATACCCCCATACATATTAGTAGTATTTTCATTTACCAGGAAAACAGGTTGATGTACAGTGGTTGCACTAAAGAAAAGATACAAAGAAATAGGGCACTGTAGACAGCATTTTACTGGTTGCCTGGGCTAAGCCTGTTATCAAGTAGGTTGATAAAACTAAATACAGGCATCATAAAAATCTTAGTAAAGTGCTACCCGTTTAGCATTGTGGTAACGCCTGCAAACAGTGAGGGGAAATTATGTTTGGCTGTAGTTTGTTCAAATATTTATCAAAACCATTCCCCCAAGATTTAGCGAAAGCTTGTTCTTTTGAAAATTTGAAGCAGGAATTTGTATCCAACCCATTTTTAGATCAATCTAAGAGCATCTGGGTATTTCCCTTGTTGATGCTACTCGCCCTCAAATGGCGAGCTCCGCACCGATTGATAAGGCGCATGATTTCTACTATCACGATTTTCCGAATGGCGTTTCTGGGGAACATGAGGATCCTCAGACTGTATGTGATATCAGGGCTGGAATTATTAACTGGCCAAATTCCCTTACATTTGAGTCTACTGGGCAAGGCAGTGTTTGTTCCCCGATTATCGGTAGCTGTAAGGATTTAATACAAAATGCCACTCTTGGCTTTCCCCGAAAAAAATTTTACTGTGGAGACGCCTTTAGTGAGGGGGGAAGTAGTTGTAGCA
>QNFD01000077.1 GCA_003645435.1 Gammaproteobacteria bacterium
AGGGCTCGCAACCCTGGATATGATCGAAAACGAAGACTTCCCCGGACAGGCAGCGAGCAAGGGCGAATATTTGCTGGAAAAATTACACGCCGAGCTCGATGGTCATCCGCATGTTGGAAATGTACGCGGCAAGGGCTTGATGTGTGGCGTAGAACTGGTCGAAAACAAGGCCACTAAAGAGTTGTATCCCGCCGAATGGGGTGTAGGGGCAAAAATGGGCAAGGCCATGGTCAGCCACGGCCTGTTCACGCGCATGCGCAGTGAGGTGGTTTGTATTGCGCCGCCATTAACCACCGAAGAGTCGACACTTGACGATATAGTCAGTGCGGTACGTGATTCGGTTGTGGATGTGTTTGGGGAGTAGCCCCAGAGGAGAGAAGGTGAACCACATCCCTTTTATCAATCCGGCTTCGGCAACTCCTTGATGTAGAGGTCGTGCTTGCTATAGGGAATTTCGATTTTCTCCTCGATAAAACGCTTATAGACCTGACAGTTTAAGTTATCGATCATGCGCCCGCGCAATATCGGTTGATCGATCCAGCAAAGCAGTTCGAAGTCGAGACTCGATGCGCCAAAGGCTCGGAATCGCACCCTGGGTTCCGGGTCGCTGCAGATATCTTCGTCGGCGAGAGCGATATTCATAAGTATCTCGCGCACTTTATCGATGTCGGAACCATAAGCCACGCCGACCGCTATGCGAATTCGATGCTTTTCCGCGGGACCTCCGGATTCGTTGCGGATTTTTGTATTACCCATGATCGAGTTCGGTACCGTGACCTCGATATCGTCACGGGTTAGTAAGCGCGTACTGCGTATTCCTATATGGGTTATCTCGCCGCGTTCGCCCGAGTCGAGTACGACAAAATCACCGATTTTGTAGGGTGCGTCGGCGAGTATGAAAACCCCGGAAAATAGATTCGCGAGCGTGTCTTTGGCGGCGAAACCGACCGCGATACCGACGATACCCGCGGAAGCGAGCCAGGCGGTCATGTCGACCTTCCAGGCAGTAAAAATGATGTAGATCGCGAGTACGAAAATCGTGATATTGGCGATATTCTCAAATAGCGGCAGGGTTTGTGGATGCAAGACACCTATGTGCCGCTCGTCCTGTGCGATATGCCTGAGCACTATTTTAGTGACCCTGAGTATAAATACGGTCCAGACAAAATAGGCGATGGTTTGTAGGCTTGAAAAAACCACAAATTCAAAAACATCGCCAAGATTGAGTATATTCGCCGCAAGCGCGAGACCGATCAGGATTACGCTGGTATAGATTGGACCATGCAACAGATCGATCAACTGCTCGTCAAAGCTGATGCGAGTTTTACTGGCCAGATTTTTTAGCGTCGAAATAATGAAACGATCGATTATCCAGGCTAGCAGAAGCGAAGCGATGATAATCACGAGCGACTGAATCCAGACACGATCGCCAAAATAGCCGAGGTAAGGCCGAAGCGTGTTTAGCAAATCACCGAGCATGTCGTGGATCCTGACAGTAGTCGCTATTTAACATTCTATAATATTTACCGCGAGGCCGCCGCGCGCTGTTTCCTTGTACTTGGTTTTCATATCGGCGCCCGTTTCACGCATGGTTTTGATCACCTTGTCGAGTGAAATAAAGTGTTGGCCGTCGCCGCGCATGGCAATACGCGCCGCATTGATTGCCTTCACCGAAGCCATCGCATTGCGTTCGATACAGGGAACCTGTACGAGCCCGCCCACCGGATCGCAGGTAAGTCCGAGGTTGTGTTCCATGCCGATTTCGGCCGCATTCTCGGCCTGTTCGGGTGTGCCGCCGAGTACCTCTGTCAATGCGCCAGCCGCCATCGAGCAGGCACTGCCGACCTCGCCCTGGCAGCCAACTTCGGCACCGGAGATAGACGCGTTTTCTTTATAGAGAATGCCAATCGCGCCGGCAGTCAACAGAAATCGAATAATGCCGTCTTCGTCAGCGCCGGGAATAAAGTGAAAATAGTAATGCATCACGGCTGGAATGATACCAGCCGCACCATTTGTCGGTGCAGTAACCACGCGGCCGCCGGCTGCGTTTTCCTCGTTCACCGCGAGTGCATAGAGATTTACCCAGTCGAGTGATGTGAGGGGATCCTGGTGAGTAATTTCCGGATGGGTATTCAACCTGCGATACAGATCAGGCGCGCGCCGTTTGATTTTCATGCCGCCGGGTAAGATACCTTCGTTGGCGCAGCCATTGTCGACGCAGGCCTGCATCGTGCTCCAGATATTTAATAAACTGTCACGAATCTCCGTCTCGCTACGCCATACCTTTTCATTTTCCATCATCACATCACTGATGCGCATATTGTTATTGGCGCAATGAATCAGCAGGTTGACCGCGGATAAAAAAGGGTAGGGTAATACAGTGTCATCTTCTTTAATGCGGTCGCTGCCCGAGGCGGTCTCATCGACGATGAATCCGCCGCCCACGGAATAAAAGGTGGAACGAGATAGTTCTTCACCCTGCGCATTGTAGGCGCTGAAGGTCATGCCATTCGGATGAAACGGCAATGTCTGGCGCTTGTGCATAATCAACGAAACTTTTTCAACAAATTTGATGGGGTGTTTGCCGAGCAGGTTAATTTGCCGATGTTCGCGGATAGCGGCAAGACGCTCGTTTACGGTCGTGGTATTCACTGTTTCCGGCAGCTCGCCCTCGAAGCCCAGGATAACGGCCTTGTCGCTGCCATGGCCCTTGCCGGTAGCACCGAGTGAACCGTATAACTCGGCCTTGATGCGGTGGACCTGTTGGAGGTTGCCTTCGCTATCCAGGTTTTCCACGAACTGGTTTGCCGCGCGCATGGGTCCGACGGTATGCGAACTCGAAGGCCCGATACCGATCGAAAACAAATCGAAAACGCTAAGTGACACAGCACATCCTAATTGACTCTTTATCAGCCTGTATAAGGCCAGAATAGCTGAATGCCTGATCCAGAGTACTCTGAATGCGCCTTACATTTACCTAATCATGTATTTAAGCATCGTCGTCCTCATAGGACGACAGTGGCGGGCAGGAACATATCAGGTGGGTGTCGCCATAGACATTGTCGACACGACCGACCGGCGACCAGTACTTGTAGTCACGCAGAGAAGCTAGCGGGTAGGCAGCCTGCTCGCGGCTGTAGGCATGGTTCCATTCATTGGCGCTAACCACATCTATAGTGTGTGGCGCATGCTTCAGCGGGTTATCCTCGGCATCCATTTCACCGTCCTCAATGGCCTTAATCTCTTTACGGATCGAGATCATCGCATCGCAAAAGCGGTCTATTTCTTCCTTCGATTCACTCTCGGTCGGTTCTATCATCAAGGTACCGGGTACTGGAAACGACATGGTCGGCGCGTGGAAACCATAATCGATTAAACGTTTGGCGATATCATCGACCGTAATACCAGCCGTCTGTTTGACGATGCGTGTGTCAATAATACATTCGTGCGCCACGAGCCCGTTGGGGCCGGTATAAAGTACCGGGAAATGCTCATCCAAACGATGGGCGATGTAGTTTGCATTGAGAATTGCCATTGTGGTTGCTTTTGGTAAGCCGGTGCGGCCAAGCAAGGTGATATAGGCCCAGCTAATCGGCAATATACTAGCACTGCCGAACGGGCTTGCGGATACGGCACCAGTGGATCCCATCTGGTTGGTTAAACTGGTAGAAGGTAAAAATGGTTTGAGGTGCTCACCTACACCGATCGGACCAACGCCTGGTCCGCCACCGCCGTGTGGAATGGCGAAGGTTTTGTGCAGGTTTAAATGCGAAACGTCGCCACCAAATTTTCCCGGTGCGCAGAGGCCGACCATGGCATTCATATTGGCACCGTCGATATAAACCTGGCCGCCGTGTGAATGGATTAATTCACAGACATCGGTCACATCATCCTCGAATACGCCGTGTGTCGAAGGGTAGGTAATCATGATTGCGGCTAGTTGATCGCTATGTTTTTCGCTTTTCGCCTTCAGGTCCTCCATATCGATATTGCCCGATTTGGCAGTGCCGACGACTACCACTTTCATGCCTGCCATTTGTGCCGAAGCAGGATTAGTACCATGTGCGGATGCTGGAATCAGGCATACATTGCGATGCCCTTCGCCACGGCTCTTGTGGTAGGCCTTAATTGCCAGTAAACCAGCGTATTCACCCTGTGCACCCGAATTGGGTTGCAGGGAAATAGCATCGTATCCGGTACAGGCGCAGAGCATTTGTTCAAGTTCGACAAACAGTTGCTGATAACCCTGTGCCTGATCAAGCGGAACAAAAGGGTGTATGCGCCCAAAGCCGGGCCAGGTAACCGGTACCAACTGTACAGCGGCATTCAATTTCATCGTACAGGAGCCGAGCGGTATCATGCTGCGATCCAGTGCCAGATCTTTATCCGCGAGTTTGCGCATATATCGCATCAGCGCGGTTTCAGAATGGTGAGTATTAAATACCGGGTGAGTCAGGTAATCACTGGTGCGAACCAGCGCCTTTGGCAGTGCACTCCGGGCTTTGGCGTCAAGTGAAACGACTGAAACCTCGCTACCGCGGTCATGGGTGAAGATGTTAAACAGTTTTTCGATATCACTCCAGGTGGCTACCTCATCGAGTGAGACGCCAACTGTATTCATATCCACATAGCGCAGGTTTATTTTCTCGGAGCGCGCCGCAGCCATGACAAAGTCGGTCGCATTGCCGGTGGTGACCGTAATAGTGTCAAAAAAGTGCTGCGTAGGAATGGTATGACCGAGCTCACGTAATCCATCGGCGAGGATTATTGTCAGTCGATGAATGCGCTGGGCGATACGGCGTATTTCTTGCGGGCCGTGATAAACCGCATACATGCTGGCCATGATGGCGAGTAATGCCTGTGCGGTACAGATATTGCTAGTCGCCTTTTCACGACGGATATGTTGCTCTCGAGTTTGAAGCGCGAGGCGCAATGCCGGCTTACCCTGGGGATCCACCGAAACGCCGATTAAGCGCCCCGGCATCGAGCGCTTGAAAGCCTCGCGTGTTGCCATGTAGGCGGCATGGGGTCCGCCGTAACCCAGTGGAATGCCGAAACGTTGTGAAGTACCAACAACCACATCCGCATCGAATTCTCCAGGTGGTTTGAGCAGGGTGAGGCTCAGTAAATCGGCTGCGACCGCAACCAGGGCTTTTCTCTCGTGCACCTGCTGAACCAGTTCGGAGTAGTCATGAATTTCACCAGTCGAACAGGGATATTGCAGCAGTACCCCAAACAGATCGAGATCGTCGAGGTCCTCGAAGGGATCGCCAACCACGATTTCGATACCAAAGTGCAGCGCTCGATTGGATACCACGGCAATCGTTTGAGGGTGGCAGGAGTCGGCCACGAAAAATGTTTTTCCCTTGCTTTTCGACATGCGCTGGCACAGGGTCATCGCCTCTGCTGCCGATGTGGCTTCATCCAGCATCGAGGCATTCGCGATTTCCATGCCGGTCAAGTCGCTGACCATGGTCTGGAAATTTAACAGGGCTTCGAGTCGGCCCTGGGAGATTTCGGCCTGATAGGGGGTGTACGAGGTATACCATGCCGGGTTTCTGAGCAGGTTACGTTCGATTACGGTCGGCGTGCGTGCATTGTAGTAACCCATGCCGATAAAAGACTTGAAGAGCTGGTTGCGAGTTGATATCTGGTACAGCTTGTCGAGTACCTGGCGTTCCGATCGGCTACCCTTTACCGCCAGGGGTTTGTCCCGTCGTATCGATCCCGGCACCACCTTATCAATTAATTCATCCAGGTTCTTCATTCCGAGTTCGGCGAGCATGACGGTTTCATCTGCTGAACCGGGGCCAATATGGCGGCGGGTAAAGTCGTTAAATATATCCAGGTCTTGCAGGGTCAGATCAAGATTAATCATGGATTCGGGCTCCAGTTGGTATTGGTATATGTGGGTAATTCCATATTGTTTTTCTTATTTAAATAACAAACAGAAATCGTGCCGGACTTCGACCCGGTATCTATTCTGGCTCGACCCGGGTAGAGGCTCGCCGGCTATTAATAGTCGATTCTAACAACCAGATCGTCACTAATCCATTGTTTCAATAATCCGGCGGCGGTTATCGCCACCGCATCTTCGGATATCCATTCGCACAGCCCCTCGCAAAGTTCGGCAAAGTTTGCACCGTTTTGTGCGGCTTCTATCGCCCAGGCCTCGTGGACTTCGAGGGAGCGCCAGTAAGGATCACGATCCTTTCTCCAGATTAACCAGCGTATAGGATAGTCTTCACGATCTAATTCGGGCAACTTTTCGCCCTGATCGAGGGCTGCCCAGTAAGGGCAAATATTCCAGTAACAATCCAGCCACCGCATCGCGGTTACAAACCTGACCTGGATGCCTGGCCAGGCCTGCTGCGGCACCTGGGCCATTTCTTCAATCGAGTACAGGCTCGCCGTGTCACGCTCATCAAAAACCAGCCCCTTGGCCCATTCAAAACCGGCCAGTTCACTGAGAAACTCCCGCTCTTGATGGGCACTGGTGGTGCGCAGGTACTCGGCCAGATCCTTGCCAAACCAGCGGACCGAGGGATGAGTTGAAGGGTGGGTTTTTAGGTAATCGAGGGCCAGGTTTTCAAAGTCATGTTGGCCCAGGTGCTGTTGCAGGCCGGAATATTCAATCGCCAGGCAGTCGATTAATCGAATGCGATACGCGTTGAAGTAAATACCGAGGCGATGCTCGGCAAGCGCATCGCTGGAACTGACGATATCCTTTTCGATTTCATCCGATGAGCCCCTGAGATAGTCCTGGAACCGGCGTTGTAAACTCTGTAACCCGGTCATGCGCTACTGACCGGCAGCTGGTAATAAGGACCTGCGATTCTACGCGCATGCTCGAGCTCGTCGATTACCTGGTCCAGAGCGGGAATATTCCCGTCGCGTTCGATCATGGTTGAAACCGGCCCGAATCGTTTGGCGGTTTCCTCGTAGAGTGCCCATACCGGGTCTATTATGTCGGCATCGTGGGTGTCGATGATGAGGTTGCCGTCATTAGTGTGACCGGCAATATGGTGTTGCCAGACGCGCTCGGCTGGTACTCCGTCCAGGTACTCAATGGGGTCATAATGGTGATTGTAACTGCTGACATAGATGTTATTGACGTCGAGCAAAATGTTGCAGTCGGCTTTTTCCGCAATCGCGGAAATAAATTCCCACTCGCTCATGGCATCGTCACAGTAGGTAATGTAGCTCGATAGATTTTCGATCAACATTTGACGGCCAAGAAAATCCTGAACCTCGGTAATCCTGCCGGCGAGGTGGTCTACTGCTGCCTGTGTATATGGCAAGGGCAGTAAATCGTGCATGTTTTTCTGGTCGACACCTGTCCAGCAGAGGTGATCCGAAATCCACATCGGCTCGACGCGTTGAATCAATGCTTTGAGATCTTTCAGGTATTCATAGTTTAGCGGGTCGGTGCTGCCGAGCGACATGGATACACCGTGCATTACCATCGGGTAGTCCTGCCGGATGGCATCCAGATAGTAAAGCGGCTTTCCGCCATCTACCATGTAGTTCTCGCTTAGAATTTCAAACCAGTCAATTTGTCTGGGTTTGAGCCGCAAGATATCCTCGTAGTGTTCCGTACGTAGCCCGAGACCGAATCCGAGGAAAGGTTTATCGGCTGGCTGACTCACTGGGATTTTTTGGTCATGATGCTAAAAGTGATTTTCAGGGTTTTCACGATAAAATATTTACATTACAGGCAAAAAAATGCACCGAAAAGGTCGGTGCATTATACCGTCAAGCCCGAGGGGTTCCTAGGTTTCGAATTTACCGCCTGCATCTTCACAATCGGCCTTGGTGCGTTTCACCCAGCCCTTACCAGCACAAGAGTTTTGACCGGCACAACTCGAAGTTGCTGTTGCACAGGCGCTAGTACCCTTACAGGAATTGATGTTGAAGCATTTACCAGATTCGCCGGCGGATACTGTGCTGACTGGAGCCATGGCGAACATGGCTGCAGCCGCAGCAGCCAAAGCAACACCGGAAATTTTCTTTGCTGTATTCATTTATTCTACCCTCAGATTAATAAGATTGATTTGTTGTACTGGCATTGATTATTTTACCAGGTATACGCCGGCTTAGAGGGCGGGGATTTTAAATTAGTTCAAAAATATCCGGACTATTTAACAATAAAGTAAAATTATCCAATATGAATTAATCCTGATATCAATAAATTTGCCTGATAATCAATGAGTTACCACGCTGCACCAGTTCCAGATGTTTTAGCACATTCATGCCGAGTAAAATACTGTCGTCGGCTAATCCCGGGTTCAGACTGGCTCTAACATTGGTTAGACGGATCTCGCCGAGCCTGACCTCGTCTAGTCTGGTCATGTATGCGGTGGCAACACCGTTTGCAGTCGACACCTGGAAAGCCTGTCCCGCCTTCAGACCCAAATATCGCTGCAGGCCCGATGGTATGCTGGTGATTGTTGCACCGGTGTCTACTAAAAAGCTAACCGGTTTCTGATTGATTTCACCAATGAATACATAGTGCCCGTTACGGTTACGTTTGAGCTCAATTTGTTGAGACTGGCCTGATTGGGAAGTAGCAACCGACTGGTTTGGGTTGTCCTGATGGTCGAGAATTTTCGTGAACGCCAGCGCCAGAATCAAAAATCCGATTATCCAGCCGCCGAGGGTGAACATCATGCCCAGTTTTTTAGTAGAATGTTGCATAATAGATATCTAATTGTAGATGATTGTCGGTTTTTCAATTCACGGGTCGGGCTTTTATGTCGGGAAACAGTTTTGGCAAGTTATTCGTAGTCACTTCTTTTGGCGAGAGCCATGGCACCGCGATCGGTTGCATTGTTGACGGCTGCCCGCCCGGGCTGGAATTAAGCGAAGCCGACTTGCAGGATGATCTTGATCGTCGTAAACCGGGCACATCTCGCCATACCACGCAACGACGTGAAGACGACGCTGTGCAGATATTGTCAGGAATCTTCGAAGGTAAAACCACAGGTACGCCTATTTGTCTTCAAATAACCAATAAAGACCAACGTTCCAAAGATTATACCAATATCATGAACCAGTTTCGCCCGGGCCATGCCGACTATACCTATACGCAGAAATACGGGTTTCGAGATTACCGCGGCGGGGGACGTTCTTCTGCCCGGGAAACTGCAATGCGCGTGGCTGCCGGCGGCATAGCGAAAAAGTACCTGGCCGAGCAGTGCGGTATTCGCATACGCGGATACCTGTCGCAACTGGGACCGTTGAAACCTGTTAATTTTGACTGGGATGAGGTCAACAATAATCCATTCTTCTGTCCAGATGTTGAAATAGTTACCGAAATGGAAAAATACATGGATGCGCTGCGAAAACAGGGCGAATCCATCGGCGCGAAAATATCTGTGGTCGCAAGCGGCGTACCCCCGGGGCTGGGTGAGCCTATTTTCGATCGTATCGATGCTGAGATTGCGCACGCCATGATGAGCATCAATGCGGTAAAAGGAGTTGAGATTGGTGCGGGCTTTGACAGCATCGAGCAAAAAGGAACCACTCACCGCGATGAGATTACGCCACAGGGATTTCTCTCCAATAATGCGGGTGGTACCCTGGGGGGCATCACTTCGGGCCAGGATATCCTGG
>QNFD01000078.1 GCA_003645435.1 Gammaproteobacteria bacterium
TTCGATCGAGTTCGCGGCTGATAGTCACTGCACATCATATTGTCTTGAATATACAGGTGCCATTGGTGCCGCCGAATCCGAAAGAATTTGACATACTCGCGGTCAGCTTTAAATCTCTCGCGGCATTGGCAACATAATCAAGATCGCATTCCGGATCCTGGTTATCCAGGTTGATGGTTGGCGGCACCACCTGATCGCGCAGCGCCAGGATCGAGAAGATCGCCTCGATACCGCCGGCAGCACCTAAAAGATGTCCGGTCATGGATTTGGTCGAACTCACTACGAGTTTGTGAGCATGATCACCCATTGCCAGCTTCACAGCCTTGGTCTCGGCGACGTCGCCGGCCGGTGTCGAAGTACCATGTGCATTGATATAGCCAATATCTTCTGGATTGAGGCCAGCATCGTTCATCGCGTTTCTCATACAGCGTGCCGCGCCCTCGCCGCCCTTCGATGGCAAAGTCATGTGGTAGGCGTCACCGCTCATGCCGTAACCGACCAGTTCACAATAAATATTGGCGCCGCGTTTTTTTGCCATTTCGTATTCTTCCAGTACCACGACGCCGGCACCGTCCCCGAGCACAAATCCATCGCGATCCCTGTCCCAGGGCCTGCTCGCCGCTTCCGGGTCGTCATTTCTGGTAGACAGTGCCCTGGCCGCGGCAAATCCGCCAACGCCTAATTCACAGGTCCCCATTTCGGCGCCCCCGGCTACCATTGCATCGGCATCGCCATAGGAAATCATACGTGCCGCGTCACCAATGTTATGCGCACCGGTAGTACAGGCGCTGACAATTGCTATATTCGGGCCTTTGAGGCCGCGCATAATGGACAAATTGCCGGACACCATATTGATGATTGAACTCGGTACAAAAAATGGTGAGATTTTTCTGGGTCCGCCGGCCAGATAGGCATCCCGATTTTTTTCGATGGTGGGTAATCCGCCGATACCCGAGCCTATCGCCACACCGATGCGTTCGGCATTTTCATCGGTTACTTCAAGCCCGGAATCTTCCAGGGCCTGTATCCCTGCCGCCAGGCCGTAATGGATAAAGGCATCCATCTTTTTGACTTCTTTAGCGGAAATATACTGCAACGGATCAAAATTCTTTACCGAACCGGAAATCCGCGCGCTAAACTTGCTGGCGTCAAATGATGTGATTGGGGCTATGCCGCTTTTACCGGCGACAATGTTGCTCCAGGACTCATCGACTGTATTGCCTACCGGAGTGAGCAAACCCATGCCTGTTATAACTACACGACGTTTAGACAAAATCGGACCCTCATTACCATTCGATTCACACTATTTAAATTTCGAGCGAGAAATGAAAATGCCGCTTAACATACTATGATGATAAGCGGCATTTTTCGATTCGAAAATTCTGTTATACGTTAGCGTTTACGTAATCTATTGCTAACTGAACACTGGTGATTTTCTCAGCTTCTTCGTCCGGAATCTCGGTTTCAAACTCTTCTTCGAGAGCCATCACCAATTCTACCGTATCGAGTGAATCAGCGCCCAGATCATCGACGAATGATGCCCCATTTGTTACATCTTCTTCTTTGGCACCTAGTTGTTCAGCAACAATCTTTTTTACACGTTCTTCAACAGAGCTCATTTGAGAGTTTCTCCTGGTTATGTTCAGTAGCTTGTTAAGTGGCGATATTGTATTGAAAACCACCCCGAGTTGCCAGAATTGTCTTTATTTTTTTTCCCCTTATATAACAACTACTTGAGTTGTCAACAGAAAATTAATTGCCTAAATGCAAAATTTCAGGCCTTGAATAACTGCACAATTCGACCCATGGCAACGCGACTCTGAGGATCGGTGGGAACTATTTTTCTATGTTTGCTTTACGGGACAACGGACACATTGATCAAACCTTGATCACTAGGGCATGTACATGCCGCCATTAACATGGATTGTTTCACCAGTGATATAGGCCGCACCGGGGGAGGCCAGGAAAACAACCGCCGAGGCAATTTCATCTGCACTCCCGAGCCGCCCCAGCGGAATTTGACCGATCATGTTCGTTTTTTGCTCTTCACTTAGCTCGCGTGTCATATCGGTGTCGATGAAACCGGGCGCCACCGTATTGACGGTAATTTTTCTTGAACCAATTTCACGTGCCAGCGATTTAGTAAATCCGATCAAACCTGCCTTGCTCGCTGCATAGTTGGTTTGACCGGGGTTGCCAGTTACACCGACCACGGAGGAGATATTTATTATTCGTCCATATCTTTTTTTCATCATCGGTCGTATCACTGCCTTACACATGCGAAACACGGAACTGAGATTGGTATTGATAATATCGTTCCACTGTTCGTCTTTCATCATCATGAGTAGGTTGTCGCGTGTGATGCCGGCATTGTTCACCAGAATATCGGGCGGGCCATAGTCGGCCGTTACCGCTTTCATGCATTCCACGATTGAACCTTCCTCGGCCACATTTAAAACCATGCCGACGCCTTTAATTCCGGCAGCTTCCAGCGCTACGGTAATATTCTTCGCGCCGGCCTCACTCGTAGCTGTACCGATCACTGTTGCACCCTGGTTACCGAGGGCATGCGCAATCGCCTGGCCAATACCACGGCTTGAGCCGGTCACCAGCGCTATTTGACCTGTTAACATATTAATTTTCCTCTGATACGTTTTTTATAGTTTGCTCGAATGACTCGAAATCAAATACAGCCGCCGACAGCAGCGATTTATCGATACGTCTGGCAAGGCCGCTGAGCACTTTTCCCGGTCCACATTCGATCAACCGCCCAATGCCCTCGGCATGCATATAGCGTACGCTGTCGACCCATTTAACCGGTTGATACAGCTGTTTTTTCAGCAATAACCTGATTTCATCTTCGCTGTTTGCGATACCGGCATTTTGATTGTGAATAACGGGTATCACCGGCATCGAGAAATGAGTCGCCTCGAGTACTTCAAACAATTCATTTGCGGCTTCCGTCATCAATGTGCAATGCGAAGGCACGCTCACCGGTAAAGGTAACGCCCTTTTTGCACCTGATGCTTTGGCCTGTTCCATGGCTGCTTCCACGGCTAATTTTTGACCGGCTATGACGACCTGACCCGGGGCATTAAAATTGACTGCTTCGACTATACCCGACTCGACACTACTACAGGCAGCGAGGACAGCTTCGTCGCTGAGTCCAATTATCGCGGCCATCGCGCCCTCACCCACTGCCACCGCGGATTGCATCAGGCTTCCGCGTTTGGCTACGAGTTTAACCGCGCTCGTGATATCGAGGCTTTGTGCGCAAACCAGGGCGGTATACTCGCCCAGGCTGTGTCCTGCCATTAGTTCGACCCCGGGCATGGCGTCGTTTTGCTGCATAATTTGCCAGCATGCGATACCTGCGCAAAGCATTGCCGGTTGGGTTATTTCCGTCGCATTCAGGCGTTCCGCCGGGCCTTCGCTCACCACCTGCCATAGGTCGTAGCCCAGTGCTTCAGACGCCTGGGCATAAACATCGATGACTACCGGCTGGTAGTCTCTCCAGTTGGTCATCATGCCAACTGATTGAGATCCCTGGCCCGGGAATACGAAAGCATTTTTTATCATTATTCTCACGGCTCGATTTTGAGAACTAAATGGTAGCACAGCCTTTAGAAACGACGAACAAGTCAGTTGCCATCAATACTAAATAATGCATAATGGCGCCTTTTTATATATCGGGAACTATACTTAGGGTTATATATGTCAAAAGGCGACCACATTGAAATGCGAGGCACGGTAAAAGACACCTTGCCTAATACCATGTTTAGGGTAGAACTGGAAAATGGCCATGTAGTCACGGCGCATATTTCAGGAAAAATGCGCAAACACTATATTCGAATTTTAACCGGAGATACTGTAACCGTAGAATTAACGCCCTATGATTTGAGCAAGGGCAGAATTACCTTCCGCGATAGATAAAACTTGTTTACTGCTTTTTAGACGTCTACCGACTCTCTTTTCTTCGCATCGACGTGACAGACCAGCTTACTGTCTTCTACATCAATCTTTACATGTCCGCCATCGGTTAGATCACCGAATAATAATTCGTCCGCCAACACCTGCTTGATTTCATCCTGAATTACCCTCGCCATTGGCCGTGCGCCCATGATCGGATCGTAACCTTTCTCGGATAACCAGTGCCTGGCCTCGTCGCTGACAGTCATGCTGACCTTTTTCTCTTCAAGCTGCGCTTCCAGCTCGATCAGGAATTTGTCCACAACATTCAATATTACCTTGCTATCGAGGGTCTTGAAGTTAATTACCGCATCGAGTCGATTTCTGAATTCGGGCGTAAACACTTTCTTTATTGCCTCACCGGCATCGCTGGTGTGATCTTGCAGGGTAAATCCCATCGACGAACGACTGATCATCTCTGCACCGGCATTCGTGGTCATCACCAGGATGACATTGCGAAAATCCGCCTTCCTGCCGTTGCTATCGGTCAAGGTACCATTGTCCATTACCTGCAGGAGCAAATTAAAAACGTCCGGGTGGGCTTTTTCAATTTCATCCATAAGCAGTACGGAATATGGATGTTTGGTGATTTCTTCGGTGAGTAGGCCGCCCTGGTCAAAACCGACGTAGCCGGGCGGCGCCCCGATTAATCTGGATACCGTATGCCTTTCCATATACTCGGACATATCGAAGCGGATTAACTCAATCCCCATAATCTTCGCAATTTGCCGGCAAACCTCTGTTTTACCAACACCCGTAGGCCCGGAAAACAAAAATGATCCAATCGGCTTCATATCGCGTCCGAGCCCCGAACGGGTCATTTTAATAGCGGCATCCAGGGACTTGATCGCTTCTTCCTGGCCAAACACAACCCGTGACAGGTTTTTACCCAGGTTTTTCAACATCTCGAGATCGGATGTATTCACCGTATTGGCCGGTATGCGTGCAATTTTGGCAACGATATTTTCAATATCGTGGATACCAATGGTTTTCTTGCGTTGTTTCTCGGGCAACAGGCGGCGTTTTGCGCCAGCCTCATCGATGACGTCGATGGCCTTGTCCGGCAGGTGACGATCGTTAATATATCGATCGGCTAACTCCGCGGCTTTGCGTAAAGCCTGCAGGGTGTACTTCACATTGTGATGTTCTTCGAAGCGGGATTTCAAACCTTTCAGAATCAGGTAGGTCTCCTCGACACTCGGTTCCGGCACATCGATTTTTTGAAAGCGTCTGGCGAGTGCGCGATCTTTTTCGAAGACCCCGCGAAATTCGGTATAGGTAGTAGAACCAATGCACTTAATCTCACCGCTAGCCAGTTCCGGCTTGATTAGATTAGAAGCATCCATTACCCCGCCCGAGGCTGATCCGGCACCGATAATAGTGTGGATTTCATCGATAAAAAGAATAGCACCCGGCTCTTTTTTTAGCTGGTTGATGACCGCTTTCAGGCGTTTCTCAAAATCGCCCCGATACTTGGTTCCAGCCACCAGTGCACCCAGGTCAAGGGCGTGAATAACACAGCCATGCAAAACCTCGGGCACTTCTTCTTCGACGATTTTTCGCGCCAGGCCTTCCGCAATTGCGGTTTTACCAACGCCCGCTTCCCCCACCAGCAGTGGATTATTTTTACGTCTGCGGCACAGGGTCTGAATAAGACGTTCGACTTCCTGATCACGGCCAATCAGCGGGTCGATTTTTCCGGCGATGGCTAAATTATTCAGATTGGTAGCGAACTTTTCCAGCGGGTTGGCTTTTTCAGCATCCTCCGGGATGGCCTCGGCCTCGTGCGTAAAAGATTCGTCTTCGTTGCCTTCATCGACACGGGTAATTCCATGCGACAGGTAATTTGTCACGTCCAGACGTACAATATTATGCTTGTTCAACAGGTAGACCGCATGTGAATCCTGTTCCGAAAAGATCGCGACCAGTACATTAGCACCGGAAACTTCACCGTTACCGGAAGATTGCACATGAAATAGCGCACGTTGTAAAACGCGTTGAAAACCCAGGGTTGGCTGGGTATCCCTGTCCTCGTCAGACATCAGCAGAGGCGTGTTTTGATCGACAAAAATCTCCAGTTCCTTTTTGATCAAAGGAACGTCACCACCGCAGGCTTCGAGTACCGCCAAAGCAGCATCATTATCTGTCAGCATCATCAATAAATGTTCGACAGTAATAAACTCATGCCGCTTTTCATTTGCGTCGTGAAAAGCCTTGTTGAGGGAATGTTCGAGTTCTTTGTTTAACATCTTTATGTCCGAAATACAGTTTACCCGTATTTTTAATATAGTCTATTTGACTTGAAAGATGGTGTTTAATTCGTCAACTTCAATAAAGAAATTTGTCACTTGATAAATCCTGTATCTAGATCCGGGTCCGAACCTAAACTTCCTCCATATCGCAAAGTAGAGGATGTTTGTTTTCCCTCGAGTAGCTGTTTACCTGGGTAACCTTGGTTTCTGCGATATCGCGTGAATATATACCACAGACCCCTTTTCCGGATTTATGCACATTTAGCATAATACGTGTCGCACTTTCCCGGTTGTGCGCAAAAATCGCTTCGAGCACATGCACCACAAACTCCATCGGGGTGTAGTCGTCGTTTAGTATGACGACCCTGAACATAGGCGGTTTCTTGAGTTTTGGCTTTGTGCGCTCAAGTAATAAGGTATCATCCTTATCGGGATCGTCGTCGTTATTGGATTGCTGATCGGACATGCGTTTGCTTAGCTTATTAACAATAGTTATAAAGTAATGTGAGGCTCGATATAATTCAAGGGCTGGTTATCATTATTTTCCTGGCCAAATTCGATCATCCGGCGGTTAGTTCTGAACTTATTACGGATCAACTTACTCTAAGTTCGTGTATTACCCTTTAAAAAATTTTCCGGGGAGTTTCTGCTCCCCGATTTCTTTTCTGGTATATAATTCCCGCCTGTAAATTCAATCAATCGTTTCTGTCCAGGGACCAATATGAGCCAACAACATATCAAAATACCCGACCAGGGCCAGGCTATTACGGCTAACGCCGACCTGAGTCTGAATGTTCCAGATAACCCGATTATTCCCTACATCGAGGGTGATGGTATCGGCGCCGATATTTCACCGGTGATGATCCGGGTAGTCGACGCGGCTATCGAAAAAGCCTACCAGGGCAAGCGCAACATAGCCTGGATGGAAATTTACGCGGGCGAAAAAGCTACCCACATCTATGGTGAAGACGAATGGCTGCCGGAAGAATCACTGCGGGCGATGAAAGATTATATTGTTTCCATCAAGGGTCCGCTGACCACGCCTATCGGCGGCGGCATCCGTTCCCTGAATGTATCCATTCGGCAGCAACTGGATTTATACGCCTGTGTACGACCGGTACGTTATTTCCCAGGTATAGAAACGCCTCTGAAGCACCCGGAAAATACCGAGATGACAATCTATCGTGAAAATACCGAAGATATTTACGCCGGCATCGAATGGGAAGCGGGTTCCGACGAAGTCAAAAAGGTTATCAAGTTTTTTACCGAGGAAATGGGGATAACCAGTATCCGTTTTCCCGAGACTTCCGGCATTGGCGTCAAGCCGGTATCGTCGCAGGGAACTAAACGCCTGGTAGCCAAGGCGTTTCAGTATGCGGTTGACAATGATCGCAAGTCGGTGACCCTTGTTCACAAGGGCAATATCATGAAATTTACCGAGGGTGCGTTCAGGAACTGGGGTTATGAACTGGCCAAAGAAACCTATGGTGCCGTCGAAGTCAATGGCGGCCCCTGGTGTGAATTCAAAAACCCAAAAACGGGCAATACCATCCAGGTGAAAGATGTCATCGCCGACAATTTCCTTCAACAAATTCTCTCGCGTCCGACCGAATATGACGTCATCGCAACGCTTAATCTAAACGGTGATTACATTTCCGACGCACTGGCCGCACAGGTAGGCGGTATAGGTATAGCGCCGGGCGCCAATATCGCCGATACCGTGGGCGTATTCGAGGCGACACATGGAACCGCACCCAAGTACACCGGGCAGAACAAGGTCAATCCTGGCTCGATCATACTTTCCGCGGAAATGATGCTTCGCTACATGGGCTGGACCGAAGCCGCTGACTTAATTATCAAGGGCATGGAAGGCGCAATCGGCGCCAAGCAGGTGACCTATGACCTGGCACGAAACGAACCCGGGGTCACAGAGCTAAGCACTTCCGATTTTGGTGAAGCGGTTATTGCTCATATGGGCTGAAGAAGCAGGCTAGCTGGATTGTTCCATGCGGTGCAATCCGGTATCTTCAACGATACGGGCGGCTATTTCTTCCACCGACATGGTGGTGGTATTTAGATAGTGTATCTTGTGATGGATATACATATCCTCGGCGGCTTTCAATTCGTAGCGACATTGCTCAAGCGAGGAATATCGGCTATTGGGGCGCCTTTCCTGCCGGATCTTGCATAAGCGGTTCGCCTCCGTGGTCAATCCATATAAACGATCCATATAGGGACGTATCGGTTCGGGTAAGCGATCTGAATCCATATCTTCTTCTGTTATCGGATAATTTGCAGCCTTCAGCCCGAATTGCAGGGCCAGGTAAAGGCAGCTAGGCGTTTTTCCGGTCCTCGACACCCCGATCAGTATAATATCGGTTTCGTCATAGCTACGGGTCTTGCCGCCATCGTCGTGAATCAGGGAAAAATCGATCGCGTCAATTCTTGACTCGTATAAAGAGGGATTATCAAACCGGTGCGAAAGGTGCGCATGTGAAGACTCCTCGTCCAGAATTTTTTCCAGTCGAGGTAAAAAATCAGCGAGAGGGTCGAGTACCAGTGCTTTACTACTGTCGATTATATTTTTTAGATCAAGATCGGCCATGGTTGAAATGATAATGGGTAAGCCATTCGATTCGTCAACGCTACGGTCGATTTCATCGATGACTTTATTAGCTTTTTCAACGGTATCGATGAATGGAATCGTCTTCGTACGAAAACTAAGTCCCGGAAACTGAGCCAGTAAACTATGCCCCAGGGTTTCCGCGGTAATCGCGGTACCGTTGGAGAGAAAATATACCTGTCTGCTATCATCGTCCATAGTCACGGGGATGATAGCCAATTATCAATCGCTTGACGATCAACAAATCTATCATCCCTGTCATATTGAATATGATAAAGTCTGCTTTATTATTGCCAGGCCGTTGGAGTTGGATAGAATCCGGCGGTGAATAAACCTCAAGAGAAACCTCGAATGTCGAATAACGTAGTGTCACTGGACCAACTGGGAATGGACGATGTACCACGGGTCGGCGGCAAAAACGCATCACTGGGTGAAATGATCTCAAACTTGGGAGAACTGGGTGTCGCCGTCCCCGGAGGATTTGCAACCACTGCCGATGCCTTTAACAACTTTCTCGAGCAAGCCGGACTCGTCGATAAAATCCACCAGGCACTCGAACAACTCGACACCGATAATGTCAGGGCGCTTGCCGAAACCGGCGCTCAGTTCAGAAGCTGGGTGATCGATGCCCCGCTAGCGCAGGAATTCCAGGACGATATCACCAGGGCCTACGAGACTATGGCCGTGAACGGTAAGCCCGCGACTGTCGCGGTGCGTTCATCCGCTACTGCCGAA
>QNFD01000079.1 GCA_003645435.1 Gammaproteobacteria bacterium
AAACCGGGACCGAGGGTTTCGATGTTTTTGATGACCTTCCATGATTCCATATCGATTACGCTGACATTCGCTTTTTTCAGGTTGGGTGTTGCCAGCACGGTTCGACCCTGGTATTCCCAGGTTATGCCCGAACCGAGATGCGGCATACCCGGCAGTTCCAGATCATTGACTATGACCCTTCTAACATCCAGGTCGACGACCTGCCCCTTACCCTCGCGGGAAGCACCGATGATGGACACGTAGTCCTGGTCAAAGAAAAAGTCATCGAGATAATCATCGACCACGATTCGTCGAACCGGAAAGGGTTCGGGTTCCAGGTTTTCGCCCGACTCCGGACGGTAATCGTGTACCCAGCCGGCGAAGCCGGTGGGCGGATCATCGCCGTAGTATATTTGCCAGACTTCCGGGATGTCCTTCAACGCGGCGATAAAACTGTTACGCGGCGGCGCGGTATAGACGGCGCTGACACGCGAGCTGTTGCCGTTGCTATCTTTTACATCGAACAATTTAATCGGTTTTAGATCGATCGCATCGAGAAGCACCAGTGAGTGCGGCAGGTAGTTGGCCACCATTACGTAACGACCATCGGCGGATACTGCGAGGTTGCGGGTATTGATACCGGCACGAATTTCGGCCACCAGCTTCAGATTATAGATATCGTATTTGCTGATCCAGCCATCGCGCGAGGCAAAATAAACAAAACGTCCTGACGCCGAATACTTGGGTCCACCATGCAGGGCAAAGCGTGACCTGAAACGGTGTATCGGTTCCATGCGGTCACCATCGAGCAAGGTAACATGGTGATCACCCAGCTCCACGACGAGGAACAGGTTGAGTAAGTCATCAACCTCGAATACAGGCTTGTCAGGCAAATCACTTGCCTTGTTGTGGATGATATGACTGGCGTTAATCTCATCCAGGCCCCAGACCGGTAGCGTTTCAGGCGGGGTATAGATATATTCAGCCAGCGCCTTGATATCTACTTCTGATAGCTTGTCTGCAAAGGCCGGCATCTGCGTCGCAACGCGGCCATTGGTGATGACATCGACAGCGGCTTTGTTACGCAGGCGCTTGAGATTGCCTGGCAGTAACGCAGGTCCCATGCCACCGAGTCGTTGCGCGTGATGACATTCAGCGCAGTTGTCCTTATAGAGTTCTACAACGTCCTCTGCAAAAGACGCCGGCGTGAATGCGAATGTGATACCCAGCAATACTGTTTTTAAGATAATGCCAAAGGGCATAAGCGGTTTTTTCATAGGCTCGGGTAGGTACTATTTTATTACGTGCACTATGCCGGTCATCTCCGGGTGCGGACCACAACGGTAGGGAAAGGAGCCAACCTGATTGAACTCACGTTCATAGGAATCTTCGGGGAACAGGTAATCCTCGGGTTCCTCTTCATTCAAGGCTTCAAACCAGACGCTATGGTACTGGCGCTTTTCACGATTCTGCCAGCGCAATACCTGGCCCTGTTTAATCGTGATTTCCTGCGGTACAAACTTGAAGTCCTTGATGATCACCAGATTTTCATCAGCACCAGCGAACAGGCCGTGATTAAAAACCGTCAGCAATAAGGCCATCAACAGCGATTGAAACTTTATAGAACTGTCCTCATGACTCGCTTGTTGGTCTGATTATAACCTACTTCGCGATCGCATTAATCTCCGCGTCTTCATCGTCAAAACCGAGCTTTAACCCAAGCGAGACGTGGTGGAAACGGCTACTGCTGTAATCATCGTGAATGGCGAAACCGAAGTTATACCATTCATCGGTGCTCATACTGATGTCACCTGGTTGGTCGGAGGTCAGTTTACGAATCATTTCAACGGTCCACACACCGTTATCCAAACTGCCGGTGAAATCCACGCCCTGGCCGCCGGTCATCACGCGTTCGGCGAGGATATAACCATCTTCCGATTCACCGGTACCGGCCTTGTAGCGTAACAAGTCCATGAACGAACCATTCTCCAACGCTGCCTGGATATCGGCCTCGTCTTTGAGCTTGTCCCAACCACCGCGCATCTTGCCGTCCTTACCTTCGATTTCAATTTCAATGCGGCTTTCTTTCAGGTACTTGGTGAAACCCTTACCCAGGTCGAGACGCTGCGCCAGCGGGCTAGAAGTCAGAACCGATTCATCGGGCTGGTGCGGCATGTAGTTATTATCGTGGTGACAGGATTGCCAGCAACCAGCACGTTCCGTGTACTCTACCTTTGGATCGTCTTCGTCATCCGTACTTAACATGATAGCCAGCTTGATCGGGTTGTCCGGATCCATCTTGCCGCCGTCGACAAACGGAACCGGGGCATGCTCGCCGTCTTCCCACTGGAAGCGCAGGTACAGGTTGACGGCATCGTGCGCTGCCTGCACCTGAACCGGGATACTGCCGCGTTTACCCGGGATAGGTGTGGGTTCGACCTTTTCGCCAATAACGATGATCTCACCTATATCCTCTTCTTCTTCCTCGTGACACTCAAAACAACGGTCACCAGAAACAAAGGCGCGCTTGCCGCCGTGATCACTACCCTTAAGCGCCCATTCCATAGATGCCTGGCCTGGATAGAACAGCGTGATAACCGCGGGCTCGATAGCCGACCAGTCGATATCGCCACCCGAATCAGTGGTCGAGGCGGCTGGCGTAACAACAGCTACCGTGGTCTCTTCTATTACGGCTTCAACCGGCTCTTCTATTATTACCTCGACAGTTTCAGCGCTTGATTGCTTACTGCTACTCCCCCCATCGATAAGCACCTGCCACTGTGGTGGTATCGGATGATTCGTGCCGGGTACCGGTTGTTCCAGTGCGGTTAATTCCGCATCGGTTAACTGATCGTGAACTTTTTTATGCGCAATACCCTTGTGACAGTCGATACAGGTATTGCCGGCCTCTATGCCATTAATATGTTGCTTACGCGAACGTTTTTTCTGAACTTCCGGATTCATCGAGCCGAAATCATGGCAGTTACGACATTCACGCGAGTCGGTGGCTTTCATTGCATCCCAAACATGTCTTGCCAACTCAAGACGTTTTTCATCGAATTTCTCCGGGGTGTCAATGGTTCCCAGAACCTTGTGCAGCACCTCGTTACTGGCCTGAACTTTGCGCACAACCTTGTGCACCCAGGGATCGGGAACATGGCAGTCCGAACAGGTGGCGCGTACACCGCTGCGGTTGGTGTAATGGATAGTCTTTTTATATTCCTGGTAAACATTCTCTTCCATCTCGTGGCAAGAGATACAAAATTCCAGGGTATTAGTCGCTTCCATTGCGGTATTGAACCCACCCCAGAAAATCACGCCGACGATCATGAAAAATAACGCCGCACCGAGTGTTGTGCCCCACAGCACCTTGCGTGACATCAGACCGAATGTTCGAGATGGATTAGTCATGTATAAAATCACCTTGAATCTGATTCAGAGTTTTAATTAAACACTCTGACCTGGACTCTTGCGGAATCCCCTGTATGTAAAAAAGCAGGGCGGAACACGGTTAGAATGTGCCCGCCCTGATAGTGCCCTACATCGTACCAATAAGAGGAGTTAGGTTACGTGGTTGGTACGATTGTAGACATTAAACTTACCAGTTGGTGTTGTCAGGCCCTTGATGCGTTTAATCTCTTTCAGAGTTTTGGCATCGTAGATTACGATTTCACCAGTGGGATTGCTGGCGTCCTTACGGTTCCAGACTGAGACCCAGACTTCGGTACCATCCTTGTTGAATTCCATGTGTACCGCAGCCTTGCCATCTTCTTCAGTGACCCGAATCGTCTTGATAACTTTACGGGTCTTCTTGTCAATTACCTTGACGCTCTGCTGAATGATTGGCTCTGGATGTTTAGTCTGATCTGCCCATATATAGTCGGACGTCGGATGGGTGCGGATAAATACACCGGCACCATCTGTATCGACTTCGTAGCAAATCTTCCAGGCGGCATCCTTATGCCCAACTGGATCATTGCCCCAGACGGTAACCTTGCCAACACCCAGATGCGTGGTGCCGCCGACCGGTCCACACTTCGGATCAATCCAGTTTGCGCCCGGGCCAGGATGCGGTTTCTTATCCGTATCAATCATGGCTACCAGCTTACCAGTCTGAGAATCGACAATTACCATCTTGTTAGAGGCATTAGCGGCAATCTGGAAATAACGACCGGTTGGGTCAAAGAAACCGTCATGCAGGAACTTGGCAGAATTAACCTGTTTAATAGCCAGGTTATCGAGGTCGGTATAATTAACCTGCCACATCTGACCCAACTCCTTCACCGCAACCCAGAATGTGGGTTCATTAGGGGTTGTGTAGATAGCAGCGACGCGAGCCTCGTTGACATAGTCACCATCGACATTGACACCACGGGTGGAAACGACTTTCAGCGGCTCCATCGTAATCGCATCGAGGATAACGAAGTGCGGGGGCCAGTAGCCGCCGCCAATTACGTATTTACCATCGCCGGATACGGCAACGTCACGAGCGTCGTAAGCCATCTGGGTTTCGGCGACCAGCATCTTGCCGGGTTCCTGCCAGAGGTCGATCTTGGTCATCTTGCCGTCACGGCCCTGGGTATACCAGAAGCGTCCGGCAACGCCATTAACCGGCTTTTCCTTACTATGATGTTCAGTCGTCTTCACTACGTGAACGGCATAACCGGTATCGATATGATCGACAATTTCATGCTTGTCACCATCAATGATCGCAATCTTGCCCGCGTCACGTTCGATGACGACAAAGAAATTCTCCCAGTTGCGGCCATGCAATGGCTTGGTGGGATAATCCTTTGGCTCTATATAGACCTTATGACGTTCTTTCATTAATGCCAGCGACATTTCAGGTGGAATCGGTGGTTCCATCTGGATGTATCTTGCCAGCAGGTCGATCTCTTCTTCGCTGAAAATATCATCGAAGTTGTTCATGCCGCCTTCGGTTCCCAGCTTGATGATTTTTGCCAGTCGCTTGGTTCCGAGCTTGAGAGTACCCTTGGATTTCTTCGCCTTGTTAGGTAGCGGCTCCAGATTTTTACCCGTCGCACCCTTACGCAGTACACCATGACAGCCGGCACAACGCTGAAAGTACATGCCTTTTGCCTGTTCGAACTCTGCGTCGTTGAGCGGCACGAGTTTTTTCTTGGCGCCAAAAGCAACCCCCGATGTCGCCGCCAGCCCAATGCAGACCGAGAGCATTATTGCCGCGTAGCCTGTTTTTTGTTTTACACTCATTTGAGTAATACTCCTGTTTAATTTAAGGAACACCATTGCTAAAGATAACCCGCTGTTAAAATTAGCCATTCGAATACCAGTGCGACTCTATGCCCACATAAACAAGATTTCCTTGATCTATATCAATATTTTGTCAGGCATGTCTTTTATCCCCATTGATCATTCGCATCTGAGAATAAAATTGGTATTTCATTTGATGGTGAAAACGTCTGGAAGGCGGTGCAAATCCAGACAGGCCTATACACAGCAGTTAAGGCCGACTGTGATTAGCACGATGAGATAAGACCTTAATGGCACTTACTTAAGGGTAAAATCACTATAAACCAACAGCATCGTCATCCCGGGCTTGACCGAAACGTCGGACCGCCGGTATCCAGTAAATTGGTTGCTTTCAGCGACCCTGGATCCCGGCTCGGAGGCCGGGACGACGATATTCCGCTTAAGTAAGTGCCATTGAGATAAGACCTCGATTCTTAGTAAACCCCGGGGTAGATAATGCTAATCCATTTATCCCCTTTAAAGAATCCACCGCCCCAGGTCGCTTCGAGATCCTTGAGTGGTTCCTGAGCTATCGCATCTTCCAGGGACACACCGTCATTTTTGAGTTTCAACAATCGCGTGTAGGCCGTGTCGAGCATATCCCGGTAGGCCTGTAACTGCGCCTTGTCACCCAGCGGTCCGTGGCCCGGAATGATCTTGCTATTCGAATCGGTAATCGCCAGTATCACATCGACCGCTGCAATAGTGCCTCGTACCGAGCCACCGTTGTCGATGTCGATAAAGGGATAGAAACCATTAAAGAAGACATCGCCGGCGTGCACCACATTTGCATTCTTGAAATGGATGAAACTGTCACCATCGGTATGCGCACTGGCGACGTGGATCGCTCTTACCGCCTCGCCGTTGATATGAAAATGCATATCCTTGGAAAAGGTTATCACCGGTAGCGCCACCTTATCGGCGGGTGGCGCGTTCATACCAAATGTCTCGATATATGAGCCGTTGACCAGTCGTCTGCGCACATTGTCGTGTGAAATAATGAGTGTTCCGGCCTTGCCCAGATTTTCGTTGCCGCCGGTATGATCGCCGTGAAAATGGGTATTAATCAGAAACCGTGGTGTATCGCCACCTACCGATTTAATCGCGGCAAGTATTTTATCGGTTAGTGGTGCGAACTGGTCGTCGATGAGAAAGGTACCGTCATTTCCCAGAAACAGGCCTATGTTGCCTCCATTCCCGGTCAGCATGTAGATATTGTCGGAGACGGGTATTGCCTCAATCGTGACATCGTCCTGGGCATGTAAAGCAGAGAGATTGAATAATATCGATGCGGTGAGAACGGTTAATAGTGCGATTCGGTTTATCATTTTTTACTCCTCATAATTATTTTTTGAATTTGATTTCTGACTTCGTTCAGACCCCTCACCCCTGCCCTCTCCCCAGCGGGGAGAGGGAGTATTGTGGGATGGGGCAGAATTATAACTTGCCGACTTTAGCCTGACCAGCGGCCTCGAAGCTATCTCTTCGTGGATATATTTTCTAGCTTCTACAGGGCGTAGATTGATCGGCTTCAGCGTCTATTTCACCGGTAGTGGCGCCACGGCTGAATTCAAACGAATTGCACCTGAAAAAATCCAGAGACAACAGTTTACTCATAATACGGGAAATACTATGTACTATATTGCAGAAACAGAAAAATCTTTTGAGCAGGCATCGCAGGACCTCGAAGTTGAGGTGAAAAACCTGGGATTCGGCGTGCTTCATATCCATAACCTTGGCGAAACCCTGCGAAGCAAAGGCGTTGAGTTTGAAGAAAACTGCAAGGTCTTCGAGGTCTGCAATCCAAAGCAGGCGGCCAAGGTACTATCGATTGATATGCGCCTGAATATGGCCCTGCCCTGTCGGATATCCGTGTTTACCGAAAAAGGCACTACCAAAATTGGCCTGATCGAACCCGCCAGTATGTTAGCGGGCCTGTCGGATGACCCGGCCCTGTTAGAAGTCGCAAAAGAAGTGGAAGAAAAAACTATCCAGATGGTAGATAACGCAAAATAAAGAAAAGCTTCCTTAATCGAATTGCCCGGCACCCTGCGGGGATAAAAGCAGTTTTCGATGTTGTATTGGAGGGATACCATAGCGCTTGACATAAGCACGGCTAAACCAGGCCGGTGACGAAAATCCGCAGGCATTACCGATAGAAGCCGCCGACATCGAGGTGGACGCAAGTAAGCCGCGTGCATGAAACAAGCGTAATCCCATGTAGTATGAAGAAGGGGTCTCATTAAAATAGCTGCGAAACAGCCCTAACAAACGGCGCTTTCCAACACCCTCTTTTTTCGCCAGATATTGTATCGATAGAGGTTCTTCCAGATTTTGTTCCATATACTGAACCGTTCGTGACAAGAGTGTTCAGCTCGAGATACAGGCGGCGGCTGCAAGCGGTGAAGAGATCATGACCTTCAGACAGGATGAAATCGACCGTCATCTGCAGAACATGGCAAAAAGTAACTGGTATGCCTACGAGGGTGAACTCGAATGGAATGCCTGTCTGCGCTGCATGGATCGTGAGACGCCAGAATACAAGACCTGAGAATTTCTAGCCTGGTCTGTTGTATCAGAAATACAGCCTTAGTCCGGCAAGGTAGGTCCAGCCCCGGAACTCTCCGCCATCATTGACAGAGTCCTCCATCTTCGCGTATTCAGCACCGGCCATGAACTTGAGCCTGTCGCCATACAGTAAATAGTTGAAACCGATATAGAAAGCCTGGTAGCTATCACCTTCCCCGGAGGTAACTTCCTGTTCATAACGCTTCGGCAGTAACAGTCCGTTTTCGCCGTCACTGTCGACATACTGGTAGCGCAACGCCAGTTGTAGCTTGTCTCCACCAATCAGCAAGCTATTCGAAATATCATAGGTTGGTAGCAGTGTGAATCCCAACACATCGGCCTGGCCATCGAAGCCGCCGCTACCGCTGGTCAGGTCCATACCCAGCCCAAATGATCCCCTGTTACCCTGATGCCAGAGTGAAACCACTTGCCGGTAGGGCTTGAAGGCATTGTTATCCTGATTGCCATCGTTGTATAGGAAGTCAAGATGCAGGGTCCCCTGATCATATAACAGGGGCAGGCCGTAACCGAAACCCAGTTCAACAGCTATACCCGCATCGAAGTCGCTAAATTCCTCATTAATGCTGCCACTGTATACACCGGTGTGAACTGTGAGTGCGTCAAACTTCGTCTCCAGGTGCAACCCGACAGCCTCACCCGGCGTCAACTGGCCAACCAGCAGACCACGTTCAAAGGTGGCTATTTTCTTGGACGAAGTGCTGCGCTCCATGCCGATGAACACGTAGTCCACCCGCCCCAAATACGCGGAAAAATCAGTTTCTCCGGGAGTCCATTTAACAAATGCGGTATAAAGTTCTTCGTAGACAGGTGAAAAATCATCATTGATTTTGATCTGCAACTCGACCAGGAAGTCGCTGTAGATCCCGGATTGAAAGCCGAAAATCATGCGCCGGTTTTCCCAGCCGTCGGCCTCACCCTGATCTGCATCAACCGACCAGTACTGACCATGATAACGACCAACCAGGGAAAAGGACTGGATCACCGGGTTATCGGGATTCTGATAGAGAGTGGCCGCATTCCAGATGGATTGAAAGCGCTGGGCCGCGGAACCCGGATCCGGAACATTTTCTGATTCAGACCAGATCGATCCCGAAAAACCTCCGATAACCATCATCAGCAGGATCTTCAGGTGGATTCGATACCAGAGTGAAATTAACATGATCGATGTTACACCGCCGAAAGTGCTTAAAACATAAACTACTCTTTGAACCGGCTTATGCCTTCCTGCACTAACCCCGGACTAGTCCAATCCTAGCGACGACCACCACCTCTCGACGCCCTGTTGGGACGACTCATTTGTGACCTGGAGGGTTGACCCATACTTGCCGATGATCGCGGTACAGGCTGAGTGCTTGGTCTATCCGGCTTGCTGGGAAGATTAACCGGTCGGTCTGGATTTTCCGGTCGGTCCGGACGATCCGGCCTGTCGGGACGATCCGGGTTACCGTAACAACAACCACCATAGCCGTACCCGTAGTGCGGATAACCGTAGCCGGCGTATACACCGTAGTGAATCGAACCTTCAACGCCAGAGGTAGCACAACCTGTCAGCAGCAGG
>QNFD01000080.1 GCA_003645435.1 Gammaproteobacteria bacterium
CGACCGGCGTCTTTCGGGGAAAATCATGCCGATCAACAATTTCATGGTGGCAACCGAACCCCTCGACGAAGAGCGCTTCAGCGAAATCAATCCGAAAGACATTGCGATTTCGGATTCACGCTTCGTGGTTAACTACTACCGCATGTCGGCCGATAGACGATTATTGTTTGGTGGTGGCGAGAATTATCGTCAGAATTTCCCCCAGGACATCAAATCCTTCGTGCGTAAACCGATGCTCGAAGTCTATCCGCAACTGGCCGATACCAGGATCGACTATGCCTGGGGCGGCACCCTGGCAGTCACGCTTAATCGCATGCCGCACTTTGGCCGCCTCGGCAAGCACAATACCTATTTCGCCCAGGGTTACTCGGGGCACGGCGTCGCCCTGGCAACCCTTGCGGGTAAATTAATCGCTGATGCTATCGCCGGCGAAGCCGAGAAATTTGATTTGTTCGGCAAACTGCCAACAAGGCGTTTTCCGGGGGGTGATCTGCTGCGCTGGCCAGGAATGGTACTCGGCATGAGTTACTATGCCTTGCGGGATCGATTTTAGGTGCTCAATGGTAGAGCGATTGTTAAATCCCGAAGTCTGCACTGTTGTACTCCCTCGCCCCCTTTGGGGGAGAGGGAGCACACAGTAAATTTCGTTTACAACTCAGTTAATCGCTTTCATCGCCAACATTTCTTCAACCAGCAGATCGCCCTGTAATTGCAGGTGATAACCTTTTGACTCCAGATTGTCGAGCACTACGCCGGCGTCTTCCATCGCCAGCTTTTTATCTTTGCTCAGCTCAAAGCTAAAGCTGAATTCGGGATCACCAAAAATCTTTAGCATTTCCTCAGGCAGGATCGAAAAATCATCCTTATCGACCAGGTACAGGTAGGTATCGACTTTACGGCTACTACGATAAATATAACAAAACATGAGAACACCAGCGCTGTCGGCGAAGAAATAAAAACGGCAGGCGCTGCCAGACAACACCTGCCGTACATAATAGCAAATTAGCTATTTAAGCAACAATCATTAACAACCCTATTTAGTGGCGTTGGTGAATTCCGGATAGGCTTCCATACCGCATTCGGCCAGATCGACGCCTTCGTACTCTTCCTCGGCGCTGACACGAATACCCATCACCAGCTTGATCACATACCAGGCGAGGAAACTCATCCCGAATACCCAGACAAAAATCGTCAACGCGCCAACAATCTGACCAATAAAGGTCGCACCATCATTGGTCAAAGGCACCGCCAGCAGTCCCCAGAGTCCAACCACACCGTGGACCGAGATCGCACCCACCGGGTCATCAATTTTTAACTTGTCGAGGGCGATGATGGAATAGACAACGATGAGGCCGCCGAATGCACCAATCAGGGTCGCTTCCAGTGCCGAAGGCGTTAAGGGCTCTGCGGTGATCGCAACCAGGCCGGCGAGCGCGCCGTTCAATGCCATGGTCAGATCAGCCTTACCGAACATGATGCGCGCTACTACCATCGCAGCTACGACACCGCCCGCGGCTGCGGCGTTGGTATTCAGAAATACCATCGCAACTGCATTGGAGTTGGCAATATCACCGAGCTTCAGTACCGAGCCGCCATTGAAGCCGAACCAGCCCATCCACAGGATAAAGGTGCCGAGGGTTGCCAATGGCAAATTCGCGCCCGGAATCGCATTGATCTGACCCTGCTTGCCATACTTGCCCTTGCGTGCGCCTAATAATAATACACCTGCCAGGGCAGCGGCGGCACCCGCCATGTGCACGATGCCGGATCCGGCAAAATCGGAGAAACCGAAGCCATCATCTCCGAGACTATATAAGCCAAATACGCTCTTGCTTCCCCAGGTCCAGCCGCCTTCGACGGGATAGATAACACCCGTCATGACGACGGCAAAGAGTACGAAGGCCCATAGCTTCATTCGTTCCGCGACAGCGCCGGATACGATCGACATCGCGGTTGCCACAAACACTACCTGGAAGAAGAAATCGGATGGTGCCGAGTAAACCGAGTCCCCCTCGAATCCATTTTCCCTGGACGCTGCCAGTGCATCGGCCACAAGACTCTCTCCACCGGCAATACCAGCCAGAAACAGCCCGCCGTCATACATGAGGTCGTATCCGACGACCATGTACATGATGCAGGCGACCGCGAATAGTAAAATATTCTTGGTCAGAATTTCGGTCGTGTTTTTCGAGCGTACGAGGCCGGCTTCGAGCATTGCGAAACCCGCGGCCATCCACATTACCAACGCACCGCATATCAGAAAATAAAAGGTATCAAGCGCATACTGTAACTGAAATATTTGATTTTCCATGGTGCCTCCTAAAGCGCGCTGGAACCAGACTCACCGGTACGAATCCGGATTGCCTGTTCGAGGCTAGTAATAAAGATTTTGCCGTCTCCGATTTTGCCGGTATTGGCGCAGGAACTGATGGCCTCGATGACCTGGTCGAGCAATGCATCGTCAATGGCCAGATCGATTTTGACCTTGGGTAAAAAATCGACGACGTATTCCGCACCCCGATAAAGTTCTGTATGTCCTTTTTGCCGGCCAAAGCCCTTGACCTCGCAAACCGTAATACCCTGTATACCAATTTCCGACAGGGCCTCGCGAACATCATCGAGCTTGAACGGCTTTATGATGGCAGTAACCATTTTCATTGTATGAATCCTCTAAAGAAAAATACTGTTAGAGCAGAATCCGTGCCAACAATAATTAAATCTTTATTTTTCAATAGCTTAAATTTCATACTAGGCAACGCCGAATTAAATCGTTACACTGGAGACAGAAATGGAATCGATATGCACTATTTTGGTGCAAATACACTGCGAAGATGCACCAAAACAGGGATTTTAGATGTTAGACAACCAGACCATCAACCGCCTCTCCGACAAGATCAACCAGCTACTGCCACCTGGTATGCAGCAGGTTAAATCTGATTTTGACGCCCGCCTGAAGACCCTGCTGCAACAACAATTAGCGCAGCTTGAATTTGTCAGCCGTGAAGAATTCGATATCCAGGCGCGGGTATTGCAAAGAACTCGCGCCAAACTCGAAGCCCTTGAAGAAAAACTCGGGCAACTGGAACAAACACTCACCCAAAAGGAATAAATCAACCAACAGGAAAGGATTCCATGTCTCTTACCCAACTCACCACACGCGCCCAGGAAGGCGTTAGCGCACCCGAAGTCCAGGTTGAAATCCATATTTCAAATGGCCTGCCGGCTTTTACCATGGTTGGATTACCCGAAGCCGCGGTACGCGAGTCACGCGACCGGGTGCGCTCGGCAATTATCAATTCCGGTTTTGAATTTCCAGTTCGCCGAATCACCATCAACCTGGCGCCCGCGGATTTGCCCAAGGAAGGCGGGCGCTACGATCTGGCCATTGCACTCGGCATTCTGGCCGCTTCGCAACAAATCGATGCTTCCACACTTGGCCGTTTCGACTGTTACGGGGAACTTGCCCTCAGTGGCGAATGCCGCGCTGTCGATGGACTGCTACCGGCACTCATAGCCAGCAAGCAGGCACAGAAACAAATCATTATCCCGCAACATAATCAGGCCGAAGCGGCACTGGTTCGAGAGGCATCGATATACAGTTGCAATTCCCTGATCGAAGTTTGCGCCAGCCTCAACGGCGGTGAAGCCCTGCCCATGGTTGAACCCTCCGAGGCATTGGCTGAAACGGTTTTCGATTACGATTTATGCGAGGTCTATGGCCAGCACCAGGCCAGGCGAGCACTCGAAATCGCCGCCACCGGAGGTCATCACATGATCATGATGGGGCCGCCAGGTTCCGGCAAGAGCATGCTCGCACGACGTTTGAATACGATTTTGCCGCACATGTCTGAAGCCGAGGCGATGAGCAGCGCGAGCATCCGTTCCATCTGCCACAAACCGGTAAACAGCGGCAACTGGCTACTGCGGCCATTTCAATCACCCCACCACACCGTTTCCGCGGTGGCCCTGGTCGGCGGCGGCAGCATTCCAAAACCAGGGGAGATTTCCCTCGCCCACAATGGGGTGCTATTCCTCGATGAACTCACCGAGTTTGATCGCAGGTCGATCGAAGTACTGCGTGAGCCGCTGGAAACCGGCACGATTCATATATCGCGCGCCTCACGCCAGGCCGAATTCCCGGCCGCGTTTCAATTGATCGCGGCGATGAATCCCTGTCCCGGTGGTTGTGATTCGATACTGAACTGTAATTGCAGTGTCGAGCAACTCAACCGTTATCGAAACAAACTCTCGGCGCCATTCATGGATCGCATTGATATTCAAATAGAATTGCCGCGGCTCGAGCATACCGAGTTACTCAATAACAGCCACAGGCATCAGGAAAACAGTAAACAGGTGAGAACAAGGGTTATCCGCACCAGGCAGCTTCAACTGCAACGCCAGGGCTGTCTCAACACGAATCTCGGGAACCAGCAAATCGAGCGCTTCTGTGAACTCGACCAGGAATCCGAGCGACTGCTGATTACTTCGATTGATAAGTTCAAGCTGACTGCGCGCAGCTATCACAAGGTCCTGAAACTGGCGCGCACTATTGCCGACATGGCAAATGAAACCGGCATACTGCGGCCCCATCTGGCAGAAGCAATTGCCTATCGGCAGCAGGACAGACGCCGCGGCCAGGTATAAAAAAAGCGGAAACCGGCTCCGCTATCTTTCGCCAGCTAAATCTCACCAGCCAATATCGTTCGATATCGAACGCTTAGCCGCCCATTGAGATTCATATTCCCTTTGGTGTTCAAATATCATGCGTACTGCACGTTCCCGGATTTCTGGGGAATATCTTTTGTTCGTTTTCATTACTCTATCCTCTCAAGAAATAGAGTCTCTGACAAACCCGGGGCGATTCAGGTCCACTTCTTAGGGTCTTACTAACAAGTAGTAACAAAGTGTGTAAACTGCAAGAAAATTAACTAATGACTGAGAAAGATATGAGTATTTTTTCTAAAAGAAATCGCTCCAAGAGGAAGTATTACAAAAAAATGTTTCAATCAATTCCTGACGGAGAATACTACAGGCCATTATTTAGTCCCTGGCATGGGAATGGATTTGGTGAGTTCGAGCAGTATTATCAATATGCTAAATCAGTCTCGGTTGTATCGCCTGATAGATGCTACATGTTATACGCGCTCGCGTCTCAGGCGATCAATTTAACTGGGCAGTGGTATGAATGCGGGGTATATAAAGGCGGCACCGCCACTATGCTCGCCAATCTGTTGAATAACAAGGGGATAGATAAAGAGTCGCAATTGCACCTATTCGATACATTCGAGGGTATGCCCGAAACAGATCCAGAAAAAGATCTACATGCACAGGGTGATTTTTCCGACACCTCGCTTGAGGCAGTATCTGAGCAAGTTTGCAAAAATATTGATGATCGATCCCTGGTTCATTTTCACAAAGGGTTAATTCCTGATACATTTTCCTCCCTGGAAAATCATATTATCGCCTTTGCACACATCGATGTGGATATTTATAAATCGATAATTGATTCTTGTGAATTTATCTACCCGCGAATGGAGAGTGGTGGGTTCATGATATTTGATGACTATGGATTCGGCTCCTGCCCTGGTGCACGTCAAGCGGTGGATGAATTTTTCTCTAATAAACCAGAGCAAGTAATTGTTCTGCCAACAGGCCAGGCACTGGTTTTTATTTCGCACAGCATTCCACAATAATGCAGTGCTATGAGCTAATCCCCAGGTAATTACCAAAGCAAACTACATTTCTCTCGGGTACCCACGCCCGTTTGGTGCTGAACTTCCAGCCAGGAGTCCAAACTGGGGCGGCTGATAGATATCGATCAACTCAATCCCTTGCCAATCAATATCGGCAGCACAACTCTCATGGATAAAAAACAGATTGGCTCCACTCAACTCCCCATAGACAAGATGATACCCCTTCGCTAACCCCAGCTTATAGAGGGATAGCAAACTGGCTCCCTCCTGACTGGTTCCCCCCAACCTCAAGGCATCATCTTTTGGCACCACATACTCCTCGTCTACAGGCAGTGCCGAGTTGTACTCGATAATGACTATTTTTGGCCTGAACTGCGTTAGCGCACGCCACACATAGTAGTCAATACTATCGATATCGATCGATAACACCTCGAATTCTTCAGGAACCTCGGCCTCCTGAAAAAGCACATTAATATTCTCCTCTGTAACAAACCCTTTATGTAGTTTTACGCGATCATTCCCTGAGTAACAACGCTCTAATCCTGAATAAAATCGATCATTCGCCTCGATCAAAAAGGCACTCCAACCATGATCTGCAATAAGGTGACGACTATTACTCATACAGACGCCATCATAGGCACCAAACTCAACCACAAATCGCTCTCTGACCGGAAAATGAGAGAGCAGCGCCTGAATCACACCATCCTCGCCATGCTGCGAGTAGACGCTCCTCTCTGCACACTCCAACTCATCGACTAAGGGGTTACGTTCGTCACGCAGTTGCCAGCGTTGTGGAGAATGCGTCAAACACTGTTGGCATCCCTGAATATAATAGGGAGGGGAACGCTTATCGTTGGGAGTGATATAAAAGAGCTCACCACGTGGTTCAACACGACACTGAGACTGCTCCAGATAGGCCTTCCAGAGCGGTAGATCATCCCGGTTCACCCTAATGGTAGATCCCGTTCGCGTGCGCAACAGCTGCTCACCCTTTAACGCCCCTGTCGTCGCCAACAGTGCTCGCAGTGGATTTTTAAAATCCTGTGATAATTTTCGGTAAGCGGAAAGATCAAAGAACTTCAGCAGATTACGTGGCCTCATATTATTATTCCTGCTAACAACGATTTAGACTTTAAAGGAGCTTCTGAACTCATTGGCCACCCTACCGAACAGGACAGACGCCGCGGCCAGATATAAAAAAGCGGAGACTGGCTCCGCTTTATTCCACAATTCCGACCTCGTGCGAGAGACTAGAATCCCGACTCGCCGAGTATAAATTCAATCACCGAGCGCAGTTGCTCATCGGTATAGGTTGATCCACCCTTCGGCGGCATCGCACCCTTGCCGCTTATCGCCGAACTCAGCAGGCCATCGATGCCGACACCCGCACGTGCTTGCCAGGCGGCAGCATCACCTGTCTTTGGTGCTCCAGCCACGCCAGTGCCATGACAGGCCATGCAGCCACCCTCGTACAATTGCTGCGGGGACTGACTTGCCATATCATCCGATCCGGATCCGGCAGCATTTGCCTGTATACTCGCCAGCGTAATCACGGGTTCGATGCGCATGCTTATTTCATCCACGGTGCCGGGGCCCATAATGACACCACCGCTACCCCGGGGAAATACCGCTTCGCCGAGAATCAGGGCAACAAATAACAAACCGCCCAGTACGGCCAGGTTTTTCGGTGAAAATGTATCGACCTCTTCAGAACTCACAAATTATCTCCAGCTGCAATAATGGGGATACAAAAAAGTGGGGGAATTATCCTCGAATTCCGATTATTTCGCAAAAAAATATGCCCAGTATGTAGAAATACACTTACTTTTTCTGCGGTGTCGGCTAAATGCAGCCTTCACAGGTCTGCTAATCCGACCGGCATTGTCCTCGCAGCCCCGCCTGTATTACAATCACGCGGCTTGCTCTCAGTCGCATAACAGGCAAAAATAATTCTTCTCACAACACTAGAGGGTGCCGTAAAAGACTGGATTGTGTTTCTTGGCAAGGCGAAAAAGCGAGCAGAAGCGCAGTTTACACGGAGTAAATGAGCATTCGAGCACATTTTCAACGCGGCCAGGGGGCACAAGACAACTTTTTACGGCACACTCTACCAATAAGGCCTGAGAGCAATAGCTATCTCCATGCGCTCGTAGCTCAGTTGGATAGAGTGTTGGCCTCCGAAGCCAAAGGTCGTGGGTTCGACTCCCGCCGAGCGCGCCAACTCTCTTAGATAAGCCTGGCCGGTGGTCACAAAGGACTATGCCGTTGCATGTTTATTATTGAGTGATGAAAGCTTTTCGAGCGTATCAGGATACTGTCGAACCATCATAATCAAAGCGGCTGCTTGAGCATTAGGTTTGGCCCTCCCCTGTTCCCAGTTTTCAAGTGTCCGAATAGAAACTCGAATTCGGCGAGCGAAAACTGCACGTGATACATGCAACTGCTCCCGCGTTTCTCGGATCAATTCAGCATCAATTTGTAATGGCGGAAGATCATCCACTTCATGAGTGCGCAGGGTTATTTTACCCGTGCGTTCATGTTGCATGGACTCAACGCCATCCATCAATTCATCAAATAATTTACGCTTCTTAGCCATTACTTTTTTCTCCTGGCTGCCAGTTCCATCTGAATCGCCTGTTTCAATCGCTTCTTTTCTTCAGGTGTTAAATCACTTACTTCATTTTTATCATAAAGCGTGAAAAATCATATCTGGTGTTCAGATGTCAGGTGATAATAAATCACTCTGAGACCACCTCGCTTCCCTTTGCCTCGTTTGGGATCTTTCCAACGAACTTTACGAAAACCACCTGTACCGGGCATCAGATCACCCAGTTGAGGATTTTCTAATAAGACTAGCTGCAAAGCCCTGTATTCCTGATCGTCTAAATATTCCGGTAATAGACGTGTAAATAAAGGTGTTTCAGTAAAGACCAATTTCATTGGGCTAAGTATACGTTACTTGCGTATATTTTCAAGTATAGGCGAGATAGTTAAATATTATTGCTGTACGGGGCTCCCGGCACGACTCGAGCAAAAAAAACCCTAAATCCACTTAAGACCGCAAAACGCGATATTACTTTTCCACAAATGCGCGCTCGATCACATATTCTCCCAGATCGTTTTTACGGGTTTCGCTAAATCCCAGTCCATCTAGTATTGCGCTAAGACTTTCCAGCATGCTCGGACTTCCGCATAACATGAATCGATCATCCTCTGGGTTCAGGGCTGGTGAGCCTACGTCTTCAATCAGCTTGCCTGATTGCAAAAGACTGGTGATACGACCGTAGTTTTTATAAGGCTCCCTGGTTACCGCGGGATAATAAATCAATTTTTCCCTGACGCTGTCACCGAAATACTCGTTGTGTTTAAGTTCATGGGTTATCAAGCGTTGATATGTCAGTTCGTTTATATAGCGGCAACCATGAACCAGAACAACCTTTTCAAAATTCTCGTAAACTTCCGGGTCTTTTATGATCGAAAGAAATGGCGCCAGCCCGGTTCCTGTACTCAGCAAATACAGGTGTTTTCCCGGCCGCAAACGATCCCACAATAATGTCCCCGTGGGTTTCTTGCTTACTAATATTTCATCGCCTGCAATGATATGTTGCAAGCGGGAGGTAAGCGCC
>QNFD01000081.1 GCA_003645435.1 Gammaproteobacteria bacterium
CAAGCCCTGTTGTCGGTTGAAAACCTGGCAGTCGATTTTTACCTGCAGGGGAATCCGATATCTGCGGTTGAAGACGTATCTTTCACGGTAAATCCTGGTGAAACTGTCGCCCTGGTGGGTGAGTCTGGTTCCGGAAAGTCGGTTACCGCACAGGCCGTGATGGGAATTTTGCCGCGGGCTGCCGAGATCACCAGAGGCAGGATTTTATTCGACGATCCATCGAGTAAGGGCAATGTAGTAGACATTGCCGCCCTGGATCCGGAAAGTGAGGAAATGCGCCAAATACGTGGTGGTCGGATTTCGATTATATTTCAGGAACCGATGACATCATTGTCGCCGGTTCACACGATTGGCGATCAGATTAGCGAGGCACTGTTTTTACACCGGGATGCCAGTTACCAGGAAGGTATGAAGCTTACCGAAACGATGTTGGAGCATGTTGACTTTCCCGATCCAAAACGTGCTTTACGAATGTACCCGTTCGAATTGTCAGGCGGCTTACGCCAGCGCGCGATGATCGCAATGGCAATGATATGTCATCCATTACTGCTGATTGCCGACGAGCCTACCACCGCGCTTGACGTCACCATCCAGGCGCGAATTCTGAAACTGGTTAAAGAGTTACAAAAAGAGCTTGGTATGTCGCTCTTGTTAATCACCCATGATCTCGGTGTTGTCGCCAACATGGCAGATCAGGTTGTAGTGATGTATCACGGCAAGATAATGGAGTCCGGGTCGCTAAAAACCCTTTTTGATCAGCCGCAACACCCATACCTGAAGGCTTTATTGCACGCGGTGCCGCGATTCGATATGGAAGAGGGTGAGCGTCTCGTTCCGGTACGGGAGATCGATTACAAAATTGGTTCTATCGGGAAAGATAAAACCGTCTGGCCCGAGAGTGCGGTTGACACGCCGATCCTTCGAGTAAAGGACGTCAGCAAAACCTATACCTTACATAGCGGTAGCTGGTTAAAGGGGAAAACATCGTTGTTTCGAGCGGTAGACAATGTTTCATTCGATGTGCGGCAGGGGGAGTGTTTCGGCCTGGTCGGTGAAAGCGGTTGCGGCAAGACCACCCTGAGTAAAATCATCATGCGTGCATTGACTCCGGATAGCGGCCTCATCGAATACAATGACAGGGGCAATATTATTGACGTAAGAGCGCTGGAGAACGGGCCACTGATGGCGTTTCGGCGCAAAATGCAGTTTATATTTCAGGATCCATTCAGTGCGTTAAGCCCGCGCATGACTATCTTTGATATATTGCGCGAACCCCTGGTAGTACATAAGATGGGTGATGCGGCCTCGCAGAACGCAATGACCACGGAGTTGATGCGATTGGTAGGGCTCGACCCGCGTTATTTGAATCGCTATCCGCACAGTTTCTCGGGTGGGCAAAGGCAACGTATTGGTATCGCACGGGCGCTGGCCTTGCAGCCGGACCTGTTAATTTGTGACGAACCGGTCTCAGCCCTGGACGTTTCGATCCAGGCCCAGATATTGAATTTACTCAAGGATTTGCAGCAGGAACTCGGGCTCACCTATATTTTTATCTCGCACAATCTGGCTGTGATTAACTACATTGCCGATCGCATTGCGGTAATGTGCCGGGGGCAGTTGGTTGAACTGGCTCCTCGCGAACTATTATTTGCAAACCCGATACATCCCTACACACGCGCACTATTGTCGGCCGTGCCTCATCCCGAATTGAGCCAGCCGCTCGATTTCTCCGCTATCACCGATGGCGCCGCCTCGGAACCTTCGTTGTGGCAAGCGCCGTTTACGGTTGACGGCGAGGCAGCGATGACATTCCTGGCTTTGGGTGATGGGCATTTTGTGCGTGTTGCTGCCAATTGTAATCCCTCCGAAATTGCCGCATGAATCGCTATAGCGTATTGATTGCTGCCGTCTTACTGTTTGGATCAGCACTTCATACTGTTTACGGTTACACGCTTATCGAAACCCCGGTGTTGCTGGAAAGCGTTCAAAATGGCGAGTTGAAACCTGTTGATGCGCGTATTCCGGAGCAACCCAGGGTTGTGACTTTCGAAGGTGAGTTTGAAGCGGGCAGACACGGCGGACAATTACGCATGTTGATGGGCAAGCAGAAAGATATTCGGCAACTCGTCATTTATGGCTACGCTCGACTGGTCGGGTACACGACCGATCTGGAGTTGCAGCCAGATATTCTGGAAAGCATTGAGGTGGTCGAGAATCGGATTTTTACCCTGCATCTGCGCAAGGGTCACCGGTGGTCCGATGGCCAGCCGTTTACGAGCGAGGATTTTCGCTATTATTGGGAAGACATGGTCAACAATGAGGAATTATCCAGGGGTGGCCTGGCGCCTGAACTGCTCATCGATGGCGAGGGGCCGATAGTTGAATTTCCTGATTTACACACGGTACGCTATAGCTGGTCACAACCCAATCCCTATTTCCTGCCTGCCCTGGCGGGAGCGCGCCCATTGTATATTTATAAACCTGCCCACTATCTGCGCCAGTTTCACAAACGCTATCAAAGTGAAGCGCGCATCGCCGAACTGATGAAGCAGTACAAGGCACGTACCTGGAAGGGAATGCATGTCAATTTAGACCGTCCCTACAAAGCTACCAATCCAGATTTGCCGACGCTGCAACCCTGGGTTAATACCACTTATCCGCCGTCCGAACGGTTTATATTCAAACGTAATCCTTTTTACCATCGCATTGATAGCAACGGTCGTCAGTTACCTTATATCGATAGCATTGCGGTCAATATCGCCTCCAGTAAGCTGGTGCCTGCTAAAACAGGTGCGGATGAGGCGGATTTACAGGCACGTTACCTGCGAATGGATAACTATACATTTTTGCGGCAGGCGGCCATGCGTAACAATTTTAACGTGCGGCTCTGGAAAACTTCCAGGGGCGCCCATATTGCGCTTTTCCCGAATTTAAATACGAATGATGAAACTCTGCGTAATTTAATGCGCGATAAACGATTCAGACGCGCACTATCGCTAGCGATTCATCGCCATGAAATTAATCAGGTGGTCTATTTTGGTCTGGTGCTGGAAAGTAACAACACGGTATTACCCCAATCTCCGCTATTCAGGCCCAGGTATCAGAAAGCGTGGACAGAATTCGATCTCGCGCAAGCTAACCAGCTACTCGATGAGCTAGGCCTCACCGAGCGTGACAGCCGAGGAGTACGCCTGATGGCCGATGGTCGGCCACTGGAGATTCTAATTCAGACCGCCGGTGAAAGTACCGAACAAACCGATGTGCTGGAATTAATCAGCGATAGCTGGTTGCGGGCCGGCGTCAAGCTTTACAGCGTGCCATCAACGCGAGAAGTGTTTCGAAATCGTATTTTTTCCGGGGAAGCGGTAATGTCGATCTGGTCCGGACTGGCGAACGCTTTACCGACGGCCGATACCAGTCCAGCCGACCTGGCACCGACCACGCAGTATCAATATCAGTGGCCAAAGTGGGGTCAGTACCACGAATCGAGCGGCAAAAGCGGAGAAAAATCCGAGGATAGTGCAGTGAATGAACTGAGCAGGCTGAATGCCCAGTGGCGGCATTCCATGAGCTTTGTTGAACGTGAAAAAATCTGGCATCGGATGCTCGAAATTCACAGCGAGGAAATGTTCACAATTGGTGTCATTAGCGGAATTCGACACCCGGTGGTGGTCAACAATTTCTTGCACAATGTTCCAGCCGAAGGATTCTACGATATCAGGCCAACCGCTTACTTTGGTGTCTACAAGCCCGATACTTTCTGGTTTGACGAGGAGAGACGCTAGTGTTGGACTATATCCTGCGTCGAGTGCTGACCATGATTCCCACGTTGTTGGTAATCAGTTTACTGGTCTTCGTGATTATTCAATTACCGCCGGGCGATTATCTTGAGAGCCATATTGCCGAATTACAAAGTCAGGGAGAATCGGTTGACGAACAACAGATTGCTTTCCTGCGTGAGGAATATGGACTCGATCGACCGTTTTACGAGCAATATTTTTTCTGGCTGATTGGCATGCTACAGGGAGATTTTGGCTATTCATTTGAATATGATCTTCCCGTAACAGAAGTCGTCGGCGACAGGCTATTCCTGACCGTAATGATTTCTATCCTGACGATTATATTCACCTGGGTGGTCGCATTTCCTATTGGCATATATTCGGCCACGCATCAGTACAGTTGGGGTGATTATGGCTTGTCATTCCTTGGTTTCCTCGGCCTGGCAACACCTAATTTCCTGCTCGCCCTGGTGATGCTGTACTTCGCCAACGTCTATTTTGGTACTTCGATCGGTGGACTAATGGCACCCGAATACATCGACGCGCCGTGGAGCCTTGACAAGCTAATCTCGGTACTCGAGCACTTATGGATACCAGTGGTGGTCATTGGCACCTCGGGTACCGCCGGAATGATTCGGCGTTTACGTGCCAATTTACTCGATGAGTTACAAAAACAGTACGTGGTAACCGGACGCGCCAAGGGCTTACCGCCGGGTAAACTATTGAGGAAGTACCCCTTGCGCGTAGCACTGAATTTTTTTGTTGCCGATATCGGTAATCTTTTGCCGACGGTTATTTCCGGTGCGGAGATTGTCGCCGTGGTGATGTCTTTACCGACTACCGGCCCGATTTTACTGGCGGCCCTGCAAAGCCAGGATATGTATCTGGCGGGTTCGTTTCTTATGTTCCTGGCGGTGTTGACCGTGTTTGGTGTGCTCGTATCCGACATTGCGCTAGCCTTGCTAGACCCACGTATTCGTCTGCAGGGGGATATGGACCAGTGAACCGGCAGCAGCGAATAGAGCACTTTGTTTCGAGCGAACCTTTTGACCCATTGTCGATAGAGAAGCTGACACCCGAGCAGGAAAAATATTACCTCGCTTCGCAGTGGAAGTTGATGTGGTGGAAATTGAAGCGCCATCGACTGGCTGTTATTTGCGGCGTCATTCTCGCGTTAAACTATGGCTCCGTATTGTTTAGTGAAATTATTGCACCCTACAATCTACATACACGCAACACCGACTATATCTACTCGCCACCGCAATCTGTGCATCTATTCCACGCGGGTGAATTCATTGGTCCCTTCGTATACGGACGCGATTATGAACTGGATATGGACCTGCTCAAGCGCAGTTACCCGGAGCGAAAAGATGATGTGCAGCCGCTGCGTTTTTTTTGCAGAGGTGACAGCTATCAGTTCTGGGGTCTGTTTGAGGGAAATTTTCATCTATTTTGTCCTCCGGAAAATGGCACCTTCTTTCTTCTCGGTACCGATCGTCTCGGTCGTGATGTGTTATCGAGGATTACCTATGGTGCACGAATTTCGTTGACTATTGGCATCATCGGCATCGCAATTAGTTTTACGCTTGGCATACTGCTAGGTGGCCTGGCGGGTTATTACGGTGGTTGGGTCGATGCCACCGTGCAACGTGCTATCGAAGTAATTCGATCGTTTCCGGAATTACCCCTGTGGATGGCGTTATCCGCGGTATTGCCGGTGAACTGGAGTCCGATTCTAATATTCTTTGGTATTACCGTAATTCTGGCGATGCTCGACTGGACCGGGCTTGCCAGAGCGGTGCGTTCGAAACTGCTGGCTTTACGCGAGGAGGACTTCTGTACCGCTGCCGAATTAATGGGGGCGAAACCGAGTCGTATCATAGGCCGGCATTTACTTCCGGGGTTCATGAGTCATCTGATAGCGTCTGCAACCTTGTCGATTCCGGCGATGATTCTCGGTGAAACTGCATTAAGTTTTCTCGGTCTCGGTTTACGCCCACCTGTGACCAGTTGGGGCGTACTGCTCAATGAGGCACAGAATATCAACGTGGTAGCGCTCTATCCCTGGTTAATGTTTCCGGTTGTTCCGGTAATATTGATTATTCTTGCATTCAATTTCTTCGGCGACGGCCTGCGTGATGCCGCCGACCCGTACAAGTAGGCCTGAATTAGCGGAGCAGTCGAACATGGCCATTCGGTTTGAAACCCGCGAGCACTGCCCCGTGTGCGGAAATATCAGGGCAGCGACTCTTTACCAGGCCCCGTTTTCCGATCCGGCCCTGAAACAGTTCATCGGTAGTTTCTATCAGGATCGCGCGGATTTAAGTGTCCTCAAGGATGCCGCCTATCGGGTTGTCAAATGCCGGAGTTGCGGTTTTATCTACCAGGCCAATGTACTCAATGATGAAGGCATGACAGTCCTTTATGGCGACTGGGTTAACGCCGAGGCGAGTTTACAGAAAAAACAAAATGCGAGGGCAAAACTGTACAGGCAATACGCCGGCCAGATGCAGACAGTATCAAGATTGTTTCCAATAATACCGGGGCAGGTAAAGGTGCTCGAATTCGGTATGGGCTGGGGTTTCTGGAGCCGTATGGCGCAGGCATTCGGCTTCCGCGTGGAAGGACTCGAGCTGTCACCGGAACGAGCTGAATACGCCAGCTCGCTGGGTGTCAAGGTAATCGATAAGCTTCCCGAAGCGGGGTCGCACTACCATTTTATTTACGCAAACCAGGTTTTTGAGCACCTTTCAAACCCTCTCGAAACATTACAACAATTACAGAGCAGGTTAACCCCCGACGGCGTAATTTATCTGCGGGTTCCGGATGGACGCGGGATTGAAAAAACGCTGGCACAGTCGGGCTGGTCCAGCGATCTAGATGCTATCCATCCACTCGAACACATTAACTGTTTTACACGTGATAGCCTGTGCCAGCTTGCTTTAGGTGCCGGGCTCGTTGTTTTTCAGCCGCCGTTGCGGCTATGCCTCGGTAGTCTCTGGGGTGGAATAAAACGGGAATATGCGGATCGATTTCTGACGACCCATGTCTTTTTCAAAAACCGCTAGCCTAGAAATTTTACCTTCCTGTCGACAGGCGGGTTACTCGTTCTCGAGGAGCTGCTGGAAACCTGCATTGCCTGACACAAGTTCTGTGTATGGCTGATTGGCCACCAGTTTTCCGCGTTCCATGACGATTACAGAATCGAATTTTTCAGCCAGTTGAGTGCGCGTCAATACCCAGAATATGCCTCGTGATTTCATTTCTTCGCGTACCCGACCGATCAGTCGTCGCTCTGATGCGGTGTCCAGGCTTGACAGTGCCTCGTTCACAATGAGTAGATCCGGCGCCTTGATCAGGCAACGCACCAGCCCCAGTTTTTGTTTTTGCGCCATAGACAGGCGCGAACCGCCAACACCTACCTCGTAGGCCAGTCCTGCCTCGGTGATATCGGTACGCAAATCCAGGGAGCCGATAACATCGGCGATCAATTTGTGAATTTTTGCCTGCGCGTTGGCCTGGCCGTAGGCGAGCCTGCCGAACAGAATATTATCCTGTATGGATATGCGGGGGTTGTACTGAGTTTCGTCGAAAAACTCGATACCCAGATTATTTTCGGCAGCCTGCGCACGGATTCGTTTTCGTGCCAGCAGGATGCGCTTCTGAATCGATTCGTTGATTAATCCCAGTCGATGCCTGGCCACTACCAGCTTAAAGGGCAGGGATAACAGGCTAATTCTATCGCTGTCACTAATCGACGCGGGCTCCTGTCCCTGGGTTCTACTCAGCAGTTGCTGGAATTCCGGCAGGTCGTCGGAACTAATAAAACTGAACTGTTCAAAAAGTTTGCTATCCGGCTCCACATCCGAGAATAAATCGAGCATGATTTCAGCAATCTGTTTGCCCGCGGCAAGAAAGTCATCGCTGAGATCGCCTTCGTCGAGTACCCGGCGAATATACGGGTTTTCGGCCAGGTTTCCAGCATCGATCGAATCGTCATAGATAGTGCCGAACAACAGGTTATCGGCTACCGTCAGGTTGGTGTTGTAGAGATCCTGGTCAAATGGTTCAACCAGGCGTTTGTAAGTCGGTTGGCCGAGCAGATCGCGTAACTGGTTGCGTGCCAGCATGATACGACGTGGCAGGTCGGCAAACTGGGTTTGATCGACATGTGATAGCAGGCCATATTCATATATATCGTCGGCAAGCTCGACAATTTCCAGCAGTTGGTGAACGCGTTGGTTGAACTGGGCTTCATTTTCAATACCAATCGCGGCGTAATCTATCCAATCGTCATCCAAACTATGGACTGAGCTGCCCGCCCTGGTGGCAAGTTCGATATCCTGTGCGCGTTGCTTTGTATCCTCGGTTTGGCTATTCGAAATCGGATGGTGTTTGAGTGGATAAAGTAGACTATCGCGCACCGTACCGGTAAAAAAAAAGGGATTTTGCCCCGCATAAGAAATTCTTCGGCCTACCAGTGCCTCGGGCATCTCCGACATTTTTTTTGTGCCGATCGTAATCACGCCGACGGTGGGGTTGATAAGCCTGGAAATTAAACCGGCGAGCTCGTCTTTGCCGCTATTGCTTAAACCGACCGCGGCTATATGCGCATCGAGTGCGAGCCTGAAGCTGGCATTGTCAATGCTAAGATACAGGCCATCTTCGGAATAACTAATGGCAGTGGCCCGGATATCCTCCCCGGGCAGTTCGTTTGCGCCGGGATCACTGTTTATTAGTGATAGTTCGCTCAGGCCCTGTGGGTTGAACTGTTCGATAATCTGGGTATATTTAACCTTGACATCTTCCTTGCGTTGATAATAGCGCAGCAACTCTTTCCAGGGACCTGCCAAATCTTTGTAGGCAACCAGTACCGCCACCATCGAGCCGATGGACAGGTCCCCCCGTAAAACAAAATAACCGCCAGCCGAGTAAAAGAAAAACGGGGTTAACTGGGCGATAAAGTTGTTCAGAAACTTGATGAAAAACTTGCGTCGAAAAATAGCAAATCGAATTCGGTAAATGATACCGAGGCGATGACCAATTTGCGCTCGCTCGTAGTGGCTGGTGTCGTTGGTATGCACCTCGCTGATGCCGGTGACCGTTTCTCCGATTCGTCCCGATAGACTGCGCACCATAGACACGCGTTCCTTGGCCAACATGTTGACTCGTTTTTGCAGCCTGGGTATGACGTACAATTGAAACGGGTACAGTGCTATTGCCGCGAGGCCGAGATATGTATCCTGCTGGAAAATAAAAAATAGATAGGTAAATAGTATGCCACCCTGGAACACTGGCAGGGTATAGGATTCGCCGATAAATTCCCCCAGGGGTTCGGTTTCGGCAGTAATCATCGGGATTAGCTCACCCTGGGAAACACGCTTAAAATGGGGTACCGGAAATCTCAGAATACGTTCGTATAACTCGTAACGAAAACGCCACAACAGCATTTCGCCGAGGGCGCCGCGATATACGTTAATGAAGTATTTGATTCCGCCATTGACCAGGACCGCGAACAGGAAGCCAAAACTTAGTAG
>QNFD01000082.1 GCA_003645435.1 Gammaproteobacteria bacterium
TAAGTGTGTGCTTCCTCATGGAATCCAATATTCACCGATTTGTCACCATATGCTCCGTTCTTCCATGGCGGAGAATTTGAGCCGTACAAAATAGTATTGCCGAGAGTTAACGCATCGTTGTCTCGTATAAACGGATTGTTAATGAACTGGATCGCGTTGTGCCCGAACACGATCTGCGGTTTCGTACCCATGATCCAACCCGCGACAGGACCAATGCAGCCGTAAATCAGACCTGCAATAGTGTTAGGCAGCGCCCAGATCTTCCCGACAACATCCAGCACGCCTTTGAAGAAGCCACCGCCACTGGAACTACTTGCTTCGTGAGGCCGGGCGCTACTCTCATAATTAAACAAATGCACAAATGCCCCAGTCACCGCACCATTCTCAAACTTCCCTCCACCTAGTTTTGCCACGACACCACCTGCGACCGCGGCAATCGTTGTTCTCGCTGCGATAGCGCTGGGCTCCCCACCCGGAATCTTTTTTGCTAGAGGACTGATAGCATGGCCAGCAAACCCGGACAAGAACCCATCCTGAAACCGACCTCCTCTGACGCTCGATATCGCACCCTGGGTCAATCCGTGTGCGGCCGAGGCCCCGACAACCCCCCACTTTAAGGCGGCTATTTCATTGGCTACCCCAGCTGATATAGCTCCAAATATGCCGCCGATGAAAGCCGAGGACAGGTCACCGCCAGAGACGTAGCCACCCGCGAAACCTGCAGCAAATCCAGATTCAAGAGCACCCAACTCCAGAACCCCGTACGTAAAGTACGCCACGACCAACGTAACGATTGTGGCCGCATACTCGTCTATAAAATCCGTGATGTCCTCCCACAAATCGCTAAAGAACGAATAACCACTCGGATCAGTGTATTTCAACGGATTATTGACGACGTAGCTGTAACGGTTGTAATTCTGCGTGCTGGTAGGCGCCTGCACGATTGGATCCGGACTCAGGAAACGCATCAGCGCCGGATCGTAAACCCGTCCATTCATGTGGATCAGGTCCAGTTCGTCGATGTGTTCCTGGCCGGTATATCCACGCTCGGTCACGACCGGCGTAAAGGTTGGCATCAACAACGAGTAATAGTTACTGAAGCTCGCTATCGCCTGAATGTCCCGGCGCTTGCCAAAGGGCGTGAAGGCCATGGTCTGAACTTCAACACCCTTGTCGTCGGTTATCATGACAACCGACCCAAGTGCATCCTTGTGCAAGTAATTCGTACTGGGCAAACCGTCTGGCACGAGCCCGGCAGCATCGGTTGATTTCTTCGAGTAGACGGCTACGAGAGCGCCACCGGCGCTGATATGGTATTTGTGTTCATACAACCCGTCAGAGGCGGTCTTGATGCGCTGATAGGCACCGAAGTAGGCGGTTGTCTTGACCACCGTCGCGTTATTGAACAACACCTTGTTGATTCGGGCCCGGGCCGCGCCGTAGGTGAATTGAGCCTCGGCGTTACCTTTCGAGAGCATGTCCGGCTTGTTAAAGGTGGTGTACTCGTACTCGCGATAGTTCGGGTCATTCGCCGCCAGCCCGTTGTTTTCGAGGTTGCCATTGGCATCGTAGACGAATGGACCGGCCTGGTCTGGCGTACTGGTCAACTGCTTTTGCGCGTTGAGCCCGAACTGAGCGTTATCGACGTATTCAATATTACCGGTCAGGTCGTAATCCCAGTCTCGCTGGTCGGTAACACTGCCAACGGTAATCTTAGCCATTTTCAGACGCTGGTGCGCGTCGTAGGTAAAGCCTTCGCTGTACTCGAGGCTATGCAATCGGTCTTGCCGCCACACCTCGCTCACATTGCTGGCGTGATCGTAAGTGTAATTCAGATGCTGCAGCATCGTTCCATCTGCGGAGGTCTTGATTTCCTTCAAATGACCATTCACCGGGTTGTAGATGCGCTCGGTCGTAATGCCGTTGCCGTATACGCTGCGCGTTACCCGGCCTTCCGAGTCAGCTTCACCCGCGCGCCACCAGACCGTGTCACCGGTCCTTGCCAGGTCCAGATCGATATTCTGCGCGAGGCGGTAGTGCCGGTCTGCGAGTGCCTGTTGGTCCTGGTACAACCGCGTGCTGGAGATCGCCAGGCTGAGTTGTACCTCTGCCTCGGCCAGGGATTGGTAGATTTCGATCTGGCCTGCGCCGCTCGCGAGTGATGCATCGACAACCTGGGTCACGTAACGCGCCTTGTCGAGGGCGTTAACGGCGTCTTCGGCGGCTTCGAGCGCCGACTCCCGGTGCGTATTGTAGGTGTCGGTGGTGTTGGCGCCGCTGATGATGTCGTCTTCCAGCTGTTTCACCTGGACCGCCAAACCGATCGCAGCCGCCTGGCTGGTTTCAGCCTGTTCTATGAGGGCCAGGGAGATGTCCCGCAATTCATTGGCCGCCTGATACAGCGCATCGGCATCGTTGCCCGACTCAGCATTGCCTTCGAGGTTCAGTATCGCGATGGCATAGGTTTCGTAACTCTCGGCACTCGCCTGATAGGCGATTGCCTGGTCGAGGTAGGTTTCTGATTGCGCATCTGCCGCTTCGGCTTCGGCCTCAAGCTCGGTCTTTTTAGCCTGGAGGTTGGCGATCGCCTGGGGCGTCAGCGTGTCCTCGGGTGACTTGACAGCGACCAGGTGACCATAGTTGTTATAAACCTGCTCAGTTTTGAAACCGCCCGGGTATTCGGTTTCATCGAGCCGGCCCCAGTCATCGTAGCTCTGGGTTTTAGTCAGTGATTCGAACTGGCCGCTGGGAGACCCATCGTCGATGGTTTGCTCAAGAGTCGCGGTTTCAACCTGCAGGTCATCGTTATAGGTATAGATCTCCTTGTAGGTACCGGTGTCCTCGACCGTTAAGAGTTTCCCCCGCGCGCCCTGGGTATCGCTGTAGTTCCAGGTCCAGTCCCAGTCCTCGGTGACGCCATCGTAGTCATCGTCTCGGTTGACCATACGACCCAACACATCGTATTTCATCAGAACTTGCTGGTTCTTGCCGTCTTTCTGCCATTCGAGTTCGCCAAAGCTGTTATAGGCATAAAACCAGGTCCCCACTACCGGGTCCACTATGGATTCTTTTCTGCCGTTTTCATCGTAAGTCAGGGTAGTCGTCGCGCCATTGGCGTCGGTTACTGTATTGAGCTGTTGCAGAGCGTCGTAAGTAAAATCGAGCGTGCTCACGTCCGTGGTGCCTTTGGCCTCCACCACATGCACTACCTTGTCCATCACGTTGGTGGTTTCACGGCGGACATTGCCGAGGGCATCTTCCGTCTCCACGAACTGGCCGGGATCGGTTCCGGTTTCAGCACCAAAAACGGTATCCAGTTCAATCCGGCCGGTATCGGCGCAGCCCAGGTTACCGTTAGTGGTCGGTCGCGTTTCCTTGACGACCCGACCGAGGTCGTCATAGAAAAAGCAAAACCAGATGGGCGTGCTGTAAGACAGGTAGGGGCGACTCGCTTTTTCGATCAGCCCGTTAGCTGTGAATGCGGTATCCTTGATGGAAAATCGCCCATCCAGAGTCCGGGATTTGCTTCTGATTTCGCGATTGAGTGCATCGTAGTACACCACCGATTCATCCATGAAGTCCTCGGATTTAGTGGTTATCTTGTACACCGAAAATAAGGGCTCCTGGTTGGTCCATTCATATTTGACGGTCGATTTAACCAGTTTCTGAGATTCGTTTTTCAGTTGAGAGGTTTCCTTCAGACGACCAAATCCGTCATAGACCGATTCGGTGACAATTCCATTGGGCCCTTGATGTTTCAGGACCCCACCGTGGGCTAAACTGGACCAGGTTGTTTCGGAATGCCCTTTGGCATTGGTCAGTACAGAAACCTGCACCGGCTCTCCCGCGAGATCGGAAAAACTGATCGTCGAAGTAGCTTCACGGGCGTTCGCACCGCCGATGATATTACCGTTTCTGTCATAACCCGTTTCCGTGACTTTGTTCTTCAGGCCATGAGCATCGTAGGTGTACGCGGTTTTTTTGTAGAGTCCGCTTGTCATCGGGCTCCAGCTTGCGTCCAGTCCCAATTCTTCCGACTTCAGCAACCCTTCAGCCCCGTTCGAATCACCGGCGCCATAATAGGTAAACCTGGATTGGCGTGTGATATTCGCTGTATTTGGGGCGGCATGTGTAACCTCGGCGGTCAGTAGTCGGCCCAATATCCAGTCATCGGGACCTACGGTATTCGCATAAGTGCTGATCGTCTCCTTGCTGTAGGTCTCACCACTGCCCGTGGTCGTGATCTTCATCCACTCCACGTTGCCATAGTCGTCGTAGCGTTCACCGGAACCGTCCCAGCCGGTTTCGGTCACTACCGTCTTGAATGGATTGATTTCATCTCCCAACTCGAAGCTCTCCAATGTGGACTTCGAGTTAAAGGCAAAAACGACGGTATGATCGGAGTCCGGCGTATGGGTATCGATGGATTCGTAGTCGTTGGTGACTCTGGTTATCAAATTACCATTCACCCGCTGTTCTACGAGTGTTGCCTTGCCGATAAATGGAAATGTCTGGTCGTAATTGGTCATCGTTACCGTATTCGTGCTGGAATCGGTCATCTCGACAGTCTGAAAACCCTTTGAACCACGTCCGCTTGGATTGAATTTCAGGTCGCTATAGTGATAAGACGTGGAGTTTTCACCGCCCATGCCATTACCCTTGACCACGGATTTCACCAGGTGCATGGGCACGGTTACACTGCCGTCCATGGTGCGCGTGTATATGGATTCGGCGTCTTCTGCCAGCGACTGATAGTTGATGGTGGTTTTCGGGCTTGCCCCATTGGTGATGCCGATAAGCTGATCGGGCTTTCGTTTGGAGTTTGACCCCACCGCATACCAGTTACCCGAATCGTTGGAACTCAGAATAAGATCGGCCATGCCATCACCGTTGACATCGCCAATGTGTATGCGTTCGGGGTTGTTGTAGTAAGAAGAGTAAGCCTCAAACATTTTCCCATCATTCGTGAATGTATCGCCCTTGGAGCGCAACAACTTCCAGTCACCCGCCGAATTTGGCCCGATCACAAAATCCGTTAATCCATCCGCGTTGACATCCATGGCCCGAACCAGCTCGGGGTTATCGTCATAGGACTGGTAACCCCAATGCCAAACCTGCTCGCTTTTGAACTTGACGCCAGTGTTAATCCTGACCACTCATCTATCATCCGGTCTTGGTCCGGATACCAGATCAGCCAGGCCGTCACCCGTTACGTCGACAAATCGAATGTTTCTCGCTTTATCCTGATCGTAGTGGTAATTAATTGTCAGACATTCCTCTTCGTGCGGGCTATAAATCGCGCAATACTCCAACAGATCAGTGGTGATTAAATTAGAGGAGTCACCAGGAATATAATTATCTTCCCGCGTAAACCCGGACCCGGTCGATCTGAGCACATCGAATTCATTGTTGACCCCCGGCCCCATTATGAGGTCCTGTAATCCGTCTCCATCCACATCAACAATCCTGATATGATCGGGGCCCGCCTGTTTATAGGCTCAGGCAGGATGTGATAAACCATTGGTGATGTAATCTGTTATGCCGATGAAATTGTTACCGGTTGACTCCATCAAATGCCAATCACCATTTGCTTTGGGGCCTAAAATCACATCTTGCTTGCCGTCGCCGTTGGCATCGATGACGCGTATTCGCTCCAGTCTGTCGTCCCAGGAGGAAAATTGAGTGAAAAAGTTGCTGTCCTTGACGAGGTCCGATCCATCGCTATTGCGCACCATTCGCTTCCATTTACCTTCATTGGTAGGCCCGATCAGGTACTCGAGGTAACCGTCTCCGTCCATGTCCAATGCGCGATTCATATCCGGATCCGTATACGAAGCAAACGCATCGGAATGCAGCGATGAAGTATTGTGTTGACCGTAGTTATCCTCACCCTTGATGTGGCGCCAGGCGCCATTATCGTGCGGGCCGTAAACAATATCGGAATGTCCATCCCCGTTGATATCGGTAACGTAAAATAAACGGGTTTTATCTCGATAACCCTGCCACTGATTGTTCTGATTCCCCTTACTTGCCAGGGTCGTCGGACCACTACTCCATTCAAAGGAAATCGGAGGAAAGCAATTGTTGGCCCCATCACATTCCTCGATAGACTCGAGCTGGCTCTTTTTGGTCGCGCCCATCGTGTACTGAGTTTTGTATTTTCTGATCAGTTGGGCGTTCAGGCTTACCGTAATATCCTGCATTCGATAGGGGTTTTTTAACCTGAAACCCCGCATATACCCAATGCGCGTATCGGGTCGATCGGTTGGCTCATAGTTAAACTTGACCTCGGTTCGGTAATTGGTCGGCCCGTAGGAAACCCTGTCGGGGCGAAAACCGGTGTAGCCCTGAGAATGTTGAAGATAATCGAATTCAATCGTGTTGCCAGCGGCATCGGTGGCTGTTTCAACACCCCAGATCATGGTGTATTTATCATCCTCCCCCGCATCCTCGGTATGGCCTTTCAAATTGGATCTCGAGTTTGAGGTTGCTCCGTATTCCATGGTTTGCCCGGATCGGGTTTTGACCACGAACTTGTATTGGCCACCAACATCAGAGGCGGCAATTTTGATTTGGGTGAAACTCTCAAGTTCGGTTCGATACTCCGCGCCGACGGCGCCATGACCACCGCTGATCAAAATCAGTCGTTTACCATCGAGGCAATAGCGTTCGTTTGGAATGACAAATCGAGGGGAATTAAAGACGCGCTCAATTCCGTCCTGAGCCCTGGTTTTCGGACACCGTGATACCGCTGAAAGGCCGCCCACACTGAAGCCCATGCCCAGCAATCCGTTACCACCATTACTACCGTAATTTATGGAGATAGAGGGCTTCATATCACCAATGCCCTCGGGTACGGCAATCGGGATTTCGTAGTTCGCGTTACCCGAGGGTGAGACATTAAATGAAGCAGAAGTTGTCCCTACGGCGTAACCGGAATATTGACCGAAATACTCATCCGGATCGGGGGGGGGCTCAGGTTCAGGAACTAGCGTATCCAGCGACTCTTCTTCACCGACATCGTAGGTAAACTCCGATTTCAGCTGGGTTCCGACCAGGTTACCCAGTGCATCATAGAAGAAGACTACGTAGCCAACACCATCGATAAATTCAGTTTTATAGTAAACGGCGCCCGCGGCCAACGCCTCACTGGTGCAGTTTGTGCCTGCCTGACAGACAAATGTCAGCAGCAACTCTGCCGAGGTTAGTTTTGTTGGCTCGCTATAATTTGCCGGCTGGCCGTTCAACCCCTCGCTGGGCCAGATGATCCGGGCATTATCCGGGGTGACAATAATGTTGAGTTCGTAGGTAATAAACGCGGCAAATCCGGAGGAGTAAATCGTCATCGAAGAGAAGAACGCGCTTAACGCGAGAATCGCTAACTTTTTCAGATTTCGTTTCAGACTGGGCACAAGCTCGAGCATGCCCTCTGAGACATTATTGCACCGGTGATTACCGGTTTTTCTTTTTATTGAAACCATTCGTCCCAATCAGCCCTGGCCTGGTTTACTCTAATTGACTTTCCAATTCCTGAATCTTGCTTTTGATGTCTGCGACGCGATCGCTAATTTCGCGTTGCTTGTCTGCCGAGATCTGTAACTTCGACAAATCGTACTTTTCGAGCAGCAGATTGGTATTGGCAACAATGCTGTCGCCATCACTGATTAATTCTTCGGGGGTCTTTACCGGTTCTTGCGAAGGGTCAGGGTCAATGACCTCAAAGGCTCGACCAGTTGGGTAGACGTTGCTCGTAACTGAACTCGGGGGGTGTACAAAAGTGTTCCAGTAGGCGGGATTGGATGCATAAATCCCAAAGCCGATAGCGGCAAGAACCGCTAGAAAAACAACTCCGTTTTGAAGTCGTACCCTGGCCAATGTCAAGATCCTTCGGTGTTTTTATTGGTTATTCGGACAGGCTATTTCATTGGCAGCTATGGTGTCAATCACATCTAGCACTCTTTATTCCTCAGCGCCCGCTTACCCATCATCGCCGTATTCCTTGACACCCACCGCTCGTGGATACCCCGTACTACTCAAATCATCTCGCACTGCCCGGCTGCCCCTTCGAAGCCGCCGTCGACGCTTACAATCCCAGTGGATTATCGGCGTCGACGCCATCCATGAAAGCCGCGTGACGATCGAGACCGGTCATCTGGTAAACCAGCCCAACCCAGGTTCCAACCACGGCACTGGCGGTATCTCGCCAGGTATTCTTCAGGTTATGCAAAACCAGGTGCTCGGGAAACTCGGGGATTGCTGATTGTAGCCGCAGACTGCGGTCGACCTTTCCCTGGTACTCACGCATCACCGCCGCACTGAATTCGCCGAAATAATTCTCCGGCATCGGTGGATAGATATCGACCTCGCGGTTAATGTACAGGTTCACGTCGCGTTTATACTCCTTCAGCAATGACACCGTATCGTATTCCGGGTGACCCTGGAAAAAGATGGTGCGAAAACCGTCCGGGCTGGTGGCCAGGTGAACGCAACCGTCATCACCCATGACCAGTATCTTCAGGCCCGCGGCTTCGAACTGCTCGGGGTAGACGCTGTTCCAGCGCGAATGGGGTACGTCGAATTCCGAATTGATATCGGCTACCAGGGGATGCGTGCTATCGACTACCTGGTGGCGGAACACGCCCCATTTCTTGCTGCGTAGCTTTTCACGCCTCTGGCCATAGCGAAAATCTTTCACCGCATGCGTGGTGAGACAGGAGCACAGGGTGGAGGTGACCTGCTCATGAGCCCAGTCGGCGACCTCGATCAGGGGTTCCCAGAATACCTCTTCGGACAGATCGGCGCCGATTACGTTGGCGCCGGTAATAATCAGGGCATCGAGCCCCTGTTGCTTTATTTCGTCGAAGCTCTCGTAGTGTTGATCGATATGCTTGCGCGCGGCCGCTTCTCGCGGCAGGGCATCGAGCGTGAACGGGTGCACGAAAAACTGGGCGATGGGATTGCTTTCGCCGACGAGGCGCAGGAATTGCCGCTCGGTCGCTTCCAGAGCGGCGTCCGGCATCATGTTCAGCAGACCGATGTGCAGCTCGCGAATATCCTGCTTATGTGCTGCTGAGGGGCTCAGCACCCGTTGACCTTCCTGTTGCAACTTGGCGAAGGTGGGTAATTCGTTGTGCGCGACCAATGGCATCAGCTTTCGCCTCCAGACTGCCTTTCGATAGCCGTTTCCAGCAGGCGTTCGAAATCGGCGTCATCCTGTACCCGTTCGACTTCCTCGGAAGTTACCGTGTAGCCGAGCTTTGCGATCGCATCGTAACGCGGCAGGCGTGAATGAAACAGGTGCGGGAA
>QNFD01000083.1 GCA_003645435.1 Gammaproteobacteria bacterium
CTCGTTGATTTTTAAAGCAAAGGTTTCAAAGCTAAAATTACCAGTAATCAACGAGTCTGACCCCTTGATTTTGCTTGATTTTCTCGGTAAAACTGGTCAAAACCACAACATATTGTGTTTTGAACCTAACTCGGATACTATTGAACCACAATTGCGCATTGGGAAATAAGCTATGAATGAGTTATTGGAGCTGAGTTTTAAGGCTACCAAGTTGGTTCATTGGCCCACTGGACTGACTTACGCCTGCGACCATCATGCGAATGCATTACAAAAAATTGCATCTGCGATGAGATTACACATTGCCGTCAAGGATTATGTTGACGATGACAGGCATTGTACCAATTGCCTCAACGAGAACTCTATTGCCAAAGGGGATGCAGACGATTGAGGCCGTCTTAGGCCTCAATGCACGGTAGTTCTGACTTCGGCTTTTTCCTCACCCTCGGGAACGGCGCTACCCGCTTCCGTCTGGACTTTGATGTCGGCGCTTTCGGTGACCTCTTCGAGTGCATCGACATTAATAACTGGTTCCCTGGCTTCACCCGGGTCGTCGGGATTACCTGACGACTTCGAAACCCTGGCTTCAGCGGCGTCATGATCCGGACTTACAGGGCCTGCTCCACCGGTATTCACATCGGAAAATGGCTCGGCATGCTCGTCTACCGCTTCCATGGACGCTGCCTGCGTCACCACAGGCTCGACCATCAAATCGTCAGCAACCTTATCCGTGACAACTAGTTCATCATCGACAGCAATCGATACCCTGCCCTGATGCTGTTCCAGAAGATTTGCAAAAGCCTTGTTGTCACCCAGGGTTTGCGCGCCCTCCGCCAGATGCTGGTAAACCTTGACATAATTTTGGGTCAAATCGCTCACCAGTTCCGAGGTCTTGTCAAAGTGTTGATTGACACTGGTCTTGTAACTGTCCAGTTCCTCCCTGGCCACGTCCAGTTCGGTTTTGATTTTACCGGCCTTCTGTACCGATGGCGCGAGCAGCCGATAAGCCAGAGCGCCGATCAGTGCACCAGCGACCAGTGAGATAATGCTAATTTGCCAAACTGAGTATGCGTATTCCATAGCTCCTCCTGATTATCGAAGATTCGAACATGGAGGCCAATTATAAATCAACCGCTTCTGCAATCATATAAACGAAGACAGCAAAATCAGGCGGAATTCACTTTAACTCATGTAGCTCGGGAACAAATTTATCGTTACCTTGTTCCCCGCGCTCACCGGCAGCTACCAGTCAGCTTCTACTAGTATGGCTGAGAACAGGTATGGCATTCATATTGGGGCAACCCCAGAAGTTAGCAGCCTGAACATGATAGCAGGCCCCCGAATGAACGTTCTGGAGTTTGTATTTCGGCCAACATGAGGCCTTCTAATTTTGCGACTGAATTACAGTACACAATTGAGACCGATATTCCATCTATTAAGATTCTTCGTGAAAATAATCTTGCTGAAAGAAAAAAGAAGTCTAAGTCACAGATTACCCAACGATCCTAACCGGAATCTATGCAAATGTTCACCTGACAGTCATAATACCAGCCTGTTCAACACTATTAAGACTCAAAAATGACCGTTCCTTTAATTTTTCAACCACTTAAAATTCGCAATACCGTACTACCGAACCGCATAGTGGTTTCACCTTTGTGTATGTATTCAGCCATCGATGGCGTTGCCCAACCCTGGCATTTCGCGCATTTGAGTACTTTTGCGCGTGGCCAGGCTGGACTGGTGTTTACCGAAGCCACCGCGGTCGAGGCGCGTGGTCGTATCACGCCGCAATGTCTCGGTATATGGACCGACGAACAGGCCGACGCATTAACACCGGTCACTGCTTTCATCGAATCGATGGGATGCATTGCGGGGATCCAGTTGGCCCATGCGGGACGAAAGGCTTCGACCAGAGCTCCTTTCGTCGAGCGTGGCGGTTCTCCAATTACATCATCGAATGCCGCCGAAGGCGAGACCCCGTGGCCAACCGTAGCACCATCGGCATTAGCAGTTGCGGAGGGTTGGCCAGAACCTCAGGCCCTGAATTCTATAGACCTTCAGCAGGTGAAACAGGCATTTGTCGACGCGGCGAGGCGAGCCCTACAGGCCGGATTTAAAGTCATCGAGTTACATATGGCCCATGGTTATTTATTACATAGCTTTCTTTCGCCGCTTGGAAATCAACGCGAAGACCAATACGGCGGGAATCTGGAAAACAGGATGCGTTTTCCGCTGGAAGTTACCGAAGCAGTACGCGCGGTATGGCCCGAGTCATTGCCGCTATTTGTTCGCATATCGGCAATTGATGGTCGTGAGAATGGTTGGAACCTGGACGATTCGGTTGCTTTCAGTCGTAAATTAAACGAGGCCGGTGTCGATGTCATCGATTGTTCATCCGGCGGTATCGGTGGTGCCCCCCGTTTTCGCAGCGATGATACCGGCAAACCACTAACCCGGGAATCCGCACGAGAGCCAGGTTTTCAAGTACCTTTTTCGCGCCGAATAAAAGCCGAAACAGATATCAAAACGATGGCAGTCGGAGTCATTGTCGATCCCCATCAGGCTGAGGAAATTCTTCAATCCGGCGGCGCAGATCTGGTCGCGTTAGGCCGCGAAATTATGTACGACCCCTTCTGGCCGCTTCACGCTGCTGAAGCACTGGAGGCCGATGTCGATTTTAAAATGTGGCCAAAGCAATACGCCTGGGCAGTAGACCGGCGAGCACAGGTCAAGGCATTTAACGCCAAATCAAGGGGTCAGACTCGTTGATTTTAAAAGCAGAAGTTTCAAAGCCTAAATCACCAACAATCAACGAGTCTGACCCCTTGATTTGGGTTTTCAACGGAGGTTGTTTGAATTATTAACGACTGGTCAGTTTGAGTTCAATACGTCGATTACGTTGATACGCCGCTTCAGAGTGGTCCGGATCAACCGGATGAAACTCTCCAAAACCCGCTGCGGTCATGCGTTTTGGCGGTATACCCTGTTCCGCAAGATAACGTACCACGGAAACCGCTCGTGCAGTCGATAACTCCCAGTTGGATGGGAAGCGTTGTGTATGAATGGGTAACTGGTCGGTGTGACCATCTACACGCAAAATCCAGTTGATATCACTCGGTATAGCAACTGAAATTTCGTTGAGTGTCTGTGCAAGTTTGTTGAGCTCATGCTTACCCTGCTCACCCAATGTGGCAGAGGCTGAAGCAAAAAACAACGCGGATGGCAGTAGAAAACGATCACCCTCGATGCGAATGTCCGGGCTTTGAACCAGAACCTGTCGCAGCCGGCCGAAGAAATCCGAGCGGTACTGCTCGAGTTCGTTTACCCGTTCAGCAAGTAGTGTATTCAGCCTTTCGCCCAAATTTGCCAATTGCGTTTCCTGGCTGTCTGTTTTTTGCTCCTCCAGTTGTAAGGCGCGGCTAATGCTGCTCAGTTTGTTTTTCAGAGTATCTATTTGCTGGCTGAGGTTTTTTACATTCGCATACGCGCTGGCTGAAAGCTTCTTTTCTTGTTCTAATGCTTCTCTACCCTCCCCGACAATTGCAACCAGGTCCTGAATACGGAATTCCTTTTTCTCAATATCTTTTTGGACGAGCATGGTCATGTTTTCCTGGGATACCAGTCTAGCTTGAAGATATTTACTGTTGTCGCGCAGCGTTCCGATTTGAGCCAGGCGATTATCCAACTCGGTTTCAAGCTCATCAATGTTCTGATCCTGGTTTTTCAGCTTGCCGGCGAGGGTGGCGACATTAGCTTCAAGATCCTCACGCACTTGTCTCAGCGTTATGATGTCGTGTTCTAATTGCGCCAATTCACTGAGCTGTACGGAAATGGTTTGCCTGTCAGTGTTGACGGTTTTTTCCAGTTCGGCAATTTGCTCTTTCAAGGCATTTTGAAAAAATTCGCCCTGAGTATACTGATTACGCAGGATTGAAAGTTTTTCTGACAACGTCTGGTTGGTATTTCGCTGAACCTGCAGAGCGTCCGAGATTTCGGATAGTTTGTCATTCAAAAGATCCAGTTCCGCATTCCGGCTTGAAACGGTCTCGGCGAGAAAGATCTGCGCCACCGTGAAGATCAGTAGCATGAAAATAATCAGCATTAGCAATGCCGAGAGTGCATCGACATAGCCCGGCCATACATTGACCACCGTGGCGACGCGGCGCCGACTGCCTAACATCGATCAGATTCCATCCAGTATATCTTCATTTTTAATTTCACTATCAACCAGCTTGGTAACACCTGCCAGCCACTCTTCCAGTCCATCATAAAAGCGGTTTTGGGCGTGACCGGCCTGAATGTCCAGAAAACCCAGAACAAGCGAGCCACCAAGGCCAAATAGTGAAGAACTAAACGCGGTTCCCATGCCTTTCAGGGGTTCCAACAAACCCGCTTGAAGCTCACCAAAAATCTTGTTGAAGTCGCCGCCATCAACGCTTAGATTTATAATCACACTACCCACGGAACTGATGGTTCCCAGCAGGCCCCAAAAGGTCCCCAGCAAACCCAGGAATATCAACAGGCTGATCATGTAGCGGGATATTTCGCGAGACTCATCGAGCCGTGCCCGGATACCATCCAGTACGGTGCGCAGTGACATCGCAGACATGCGAAAACGGTCTTTTTTCAAATCGCTACCTAATTGACGGGTCAGTGGTTTTAGCAAGCGAGGCTCCTGCTTGATTGACAAGTTGCTATCCCCGGTACGAAATGAAGCAATCCATTCCAGTTCAGGAATGAGTGTCACTACCTGTCGATAGGATATGATAATACCGATAATCAATACGCCGAATATGAGGGTATTAAAAACCCAGTTTGCCTGAAAAGCAGAATGCAGTGGTGCATAGATTAGTGCACAAACGATACCGACAATAAACAGGTAAATCGACATCCAGAAAAGCGTGTGTTTAGGGTTGCTCATGGGTATTCCTTAGCTTAACAAAAGACAAATTACTTAAAGTTTTAACATACAAGAAATTACGCGGACAGTATAGAATGGAGCTAGGTTAAGCGCCATTCTATACTGTCCCCAGAACCCCCAGCTGGATATTAAATAAAACAATCCGCGTCGTGACTGGTTAGCTCTTTTTCACAAGCGGTTCAAAAACATCCAGATGCCAGGGGCGCATTGCCAGCATCAAGCCCTGATTATGGCGTTTGTGCAGGGGTAAATGGAGATCCCGTTTGTGTAGCTCGGTAAATTCGTGGGCGAGTGATTCCAATTTTTCAATCATAATCTGGGAAGAGGTGTCGCCTAACAGCCCAAAATGGAATTGTCGTTGCTCCAGCTCCCCCTTGAATCGAGATTTCAGGAACTGTCGTTGTATCTCCCGCTCAAAGAAACGTTCAATCGGACCACCTGATAACCAGCTAAAATGTTCGTCGATACGCAATTTGATACGGTTGCCTGGTAACAGGTCGATAATTTTCAGGCGATCCAGCTTTGCCAGATATTGTATGCATTCGCTCGCCGAAATTTGGTAATGCTCGACGATTTGCGCAAAACTTAATTGATTACGCACACTGACTGCAACCAGCAATAATTTTTCATCACCAACCAGTTCCTTTTCCTGGTGCTCGGTGAGCGCATTGATGCGTTGGCGCGAGGCTTCGTAAAGTACAAACAAGTCACTCATTTCCATTTGCATGAGCTCACATATTTGTTCGAATCGGTGCAGAGAGAAGCGCTTTTTAGCAAACATCCGTTTTACGTTGGCTTCACTCATCTCGAGCCGACTGGCTATGTCGGCATAGGTAAGTCGATGTATTTTGAGCGACTGCTTGAGAAGGTCTATTAAGGCTGGAGTCTGAGCCATAATTTTTGATATCAGTCAATTAGTATACTTTTATTATACTTATAGATTACTTTTAATCACCTTTTTTTATTTTGGTTTATTTTAAATATCCTTTGTTTCATTCTGACCCAGTCCAACAACACAAGGAACTGACATGAATATGAAACGATTAATACACAGCATCACATCTATATCTCTACTAGTCGTGGCTCAAATGTTGTTATTCAGCAGCAATAGCCTCGCGGCTGGATTACTAACACCGGCGAACAGTCAGTATGGGACCCTGGAAATCGCCAAACACAATGTCGAAGTAGTAATTGAAAGCGGGTACGCGATAACCACAGTTGAGCAAACTTTTTTTAATCCGCATGCGCAGGACCTGGAAGCGATCTATTCTTTTCCGGTGCCGGAGAAAGGGACGGTCTCGGAATTTACAATCTGGATAGATGGTAAGCCGGTCAGCGGTGAAGTACTGGAGAAAAAGCAGGCGCGCCAGGTTTATGAAACTGAAAAACAGGCTGGTCGTGACGCCGGGCTGACTGAAAAAAATGGCTATAAAACCTTTGATATCAGTGTATCACCCGTACGCGCCGGAGCTGAAACTCGGATACGCTTTCAATACATGCAGGCCGCGCATGTCGATACCGGCATAGGGCGTTATGTTTATCCGCTCGAAGAAGGCGGTGTCGATGAGCAAAAGCTCGCTTTCTGGACCGCTAACGAATCGGTTAAAGAGCAATTCTCGTTCAAACTGATATTAAGATCGGCCTATCCAATCGATGCTTTACGCATGCCGAATCAGGCCCAGGCACTCATCAGTCAATCGGGACCCGGTGAATGGCAGTTAGAGTTAGGCTCGTCCAATCAAAACGCCGGCGAAGAAGCCGGAACTTCAATCAATACAAACCAGTCAGTTTTCACGCTCGACAAAGACCTGGTCGTTTACTGGCGCCACAAGGCCGGTTTACCCGGCAGCCTCGACCTCACCACCTATAAAGCCGAAGGCCAGTCAAAAGGTACTTTCATGCTCACCATTACCCCGGGAGATGACTTAAAGCCCGTCAGCGAAGGCAGCGACTGGATATTTGTACTCGATACTTCCGGATCGATGCATGGCAAGTACACTAGCCTGGCGCATGGTGTACAACAGGCGCTGGGTAAAATGCGTGCTGAAGATCGGTTTCGGATCATAACTTTCAACGATTCAGCGCAGGAGTTAACCAACGGCTACGTCAATGCCACACCAGAAATGATTACCCACTACAGCAATATCGTAATCGCTGTTAAACCCGGCAACAGCACCAACCTTTATGCCGGATTGAAGAAAGGCCTGAGAGGCATTGAAGCCGACCGTACCAGCGCTATTATTCTGGTCACTGACGGTGTCGCTAATGTAGGCGAAACCAAACAGCGTAAATTTATCCAGCTGCTCGATAAAAAAGACATAAGACTATTTACTTTCATCATGGGTAATAGTGCTAATCGTCCATTACTCGATGCGATAACCCGAAAATCAAACGGCTTTACCAGCAGCATCTCCAATAGCGATGATATCGTCGGAAAAATCCTCGAAGCAGTGGCCAAGGTAAGCCACCAGGCATTACATGGAGTTGAGCTCAGCATTGACGGGGCCAGAGTGAACGACATAACCCCAAAAGAAATTGGTTCATTATACCGGGGTCAGCAGATTATTGTGTTTGGACATTACTTTGGCGAAGGCGACGCGGAAATCAGGTTGAGAGGGAAAATTTCAGGCGAGAAAAAAGAGTATCGCGCAGATGTCAATTTCCCAGCGTTTGACAAGGGGCACCCGGAACTTGAACGCCTTTGGGCATATGCCACGATCGAGGGATTGAACGAAGAGATACAGGACTTTGGTGAAGATGCGGATATCAAGCAAGCGATAATCGATATCGCCACTGAACACAGCCTCGTTACCGACTATACGTCAATGGTTGTAGTAAGAGACGAAGTGTTCGAATCCCTGGGTATCAAACGTGAAAATAAAAAGCGATTGCAAACCGAGCAGGCAGCGCAACAAAAACGCTCGTCTCAGCCGGTAGTCTCACAGCGTGCAGATACCCAGCAACCTATGTTCAATTCTAATCGAGCTTCACATAGCAGTGGCTCGGGGTCCATGGATGGCTGGTTATTGTTGTTAATTTTACCTGCCCTTTTGAAGCGTAAGTTCGGTAAGGCTGAATCGCGCTAGATTCCATACTCAGCTAATACCTCACAGGGGAATGCGGCACTTTTTAATCGTAGCAAAGATGTTTAATCGTCTATTTTTAAGATGCCGCGTGCCCTCCATATTCTCCAGATGCTTTTTATCATGGTACTGAAAAGTCCCCGGATTAATGGGATGAGACGTTGGATCATCTGGATTATTATAATACCGAGCATAATACCGAGTAATATCAACATAGTCGGTACGTTTCTTAGCCAATTCATTGTCGTCATAATATTCTTCTCTGTGGTCAAAACTTAACCTAACATGAGAAATGTAGGCACGGCATCGCTTAAATGGGGTAAATTTGCCTTTAGAGTGGCACCTATATTGGGCCCCTGGCAGCCCGTGGGCACAGGTTCAGTGTGAAGGTTGCGCGCTTTTCCCCGTGATCGCCGGCTTCCGTCCCCTGCGCAACTAATATATTAGTACTGCGATACTTTCGAACTGATTCTGTTACTATGCGCCGGCGCTTAATCGGACCCCCTGTTTGTGACTTCTTCTGCTTTTTCAACACTGCCTATCCGGGCGGACCTGCTGAGCAATATAGCCTCGCTCGGATTTGAATCGATGACCCCGGTTCAGCAGCAAAGTTTACCGATTTTACTCGCTGGACAGGATTTATTCGGGCAGGCAAAAACAGGCAGTGGAAAAACCGCGGCATTCGCTATTGGCATTATAAATAAACTGGAACCTCATTGCCGGCAGATTCAGGCACTGGTGCTTTGCCCGACGCGTGAACTTGCCGATCAGGTGAGTAATGAAATTCGGCGATTGGCGCGAACCATACCTAATATAAAGATACTCACTTTATGCGGGGGTAAACCTATTGCTAAACAGACTGCATCGCTCGAATCGGCTCCGCATATCGTAGTCGGCACCCCGGGCCGTATTTTGAAACACTTGTCGAAACGTAGTTTGAATCTTCGACAGGTTTCGACCTTCGTCCTCGATGAAGCAGATCGAATGTTAGACATGGGCTTTCTGGCCGACATAATGTTCATCAAGGACAGTTTGCCCGGCAAACGACAAACCGTTTTGTTTTCGGCTACCTATCCTGATGAAATTGAGAGTATCAGTAGTGCGGTTCAACAATCTCCAGTCAAAATTCAAATCGAAAAGTCCCATCACATAAAAGAAATTAAACAGACCTTTTACGAAATTCGGCAAGACAAAAGAACCGAGACACTGGTTGCCTTGCTCGAACATTTTCAACCCGAATCCACACTCGTGTTCTGTAACCGAAAACAGCAATGCCAGGATTTAAAAGACGAA
>QNFD01000084.1 GCA_003645435.1 Gammaproteobacteria bacterium
TCATTGACGACCTGGAAGCCTGATTACGAAATTAAGACGTTAGTTCAGGATAACTTACCGCTGCTGCGAAGTAACAGGCCAATGCTAGCAAGATCACAACATTGAAGCCAAAATGAATCGCGAGCAGGGTTGCCAGCACCGCGCTAATCACCGAGGCGCAACCATTAATGCCCCAGGCCCAGGGTGTCAGTGATGGCGGGCCGGAGGCAAGCGCGGACAGGCCCAATGGGAAAGGGATGCCCATGCAAAAGCCCAGCGGCGCTATCAGCGCGATGCTGAGCAGGATTCGAGCGACCAGCGACCAACTCCCGGCGAATTGCATCAATGGCCCAAGCAGAGCCAGGTAGGCCAGACCGAGTACCAGAATCACCGCCACCGCGTTGGTGGTTATCTTTTTCGATCGTAGTTGACCAGCAAAGCGCTGTGCGTAGGCGCTGCCCGCGCCGGCCGCAAACAGAAACGAACCCAGCACCACCGAGGCCGCGTAGATTGGATGATGCAGCAGTAATATAAATTTCTGTAAAAAGGCAATTTCTATCAGCAAGAATCCCAGTCCCAATGCGAAAAAGTAACCTAGTACCCTGACGATGCTGGCGTGGCTGATCATTTGCGAACCCTGACGGCGTATGAAAATTAGCGGAAGCAGGATTAGCAGTATGCTTAACAGCAACACCAGTACGAGCGTTACCACCAGGGTCAGGTAACCGGTCTCCAGTAATGCGCCACCGCCTCGATGCCGAAGCTTGATCAGTTCAGCCAGGCTGCTCCATTTCACGAAGTGCGAATGGAATGGCCGGTCGTCGGTTGAAGGTTCCAGGTTGAACTTGTAATCTTGCAGGAAACGATCGCGCTGTTTGCCTAGCAGCGCCCGTGTGCCGTCGTAGAAATAGGGTGCTTCGAGCTGGTTATAGCGGTTTGCCTCATTTGCCGGCATGCCCGGGTAATAGGCAAGATCAAACGACCGTCGCGCGCAGAATGTCCTGATCGCGTCGATTTCCGCGCTGTTTATTAGCCCATGTTTAATCAACAGGGTGCTGGTTTGCCAACCGCGGATTAACACCAGGCGACGTTCGATATTATCCGTTCCCGAAGCCTTAAGTGCCTCGATCGCGCTGGCAAACAATTTAAGGCTATCGCGCGGCGGCAGATCGATCCAGCGTGTGAGCGCTATGTATCCCTGGTCATCGAGTCGCTGCATGGCCTGTTGTAGCGCCTCGACCGTGTACAAATAATTTTCATTGAGACCGTGCGTGCCGGCGGCTGCGGTGGCAAATGAATCGAGTAACGGAATCTGGATCAAATCATAGCGACTGGTACCGCTCTGCAGGAATCCGCGCGCCTCGGCAATCTGCATTCGCACGCTGGTATGATCGAAGATTCTGCCACTGAAATCGGCAAAGCGAACGCCGACCAGATCCACCACCTGGGGGTTGATTTCTACCGCATCGATGCGCCCGCTGTCATGGTAGAGCGCCTGCAATATGCCGGCACCACCGCCGGCACCCATTACCAGGACCCGCTTCGGAACTTTCAGGTGGTAAGGTAGCGCCGAGGTCAAGTCGTCGAGGTAGGCAAGCTCGGCGCGATCACCGCTGTAACGCGTGATCGCGCTTAAGCCGTCAGCGTTGATAAATAGTCCGAGCTGTGCAGGCGGCTCGATGCGGGAATTGAGACTCAGTCCCGGTGCATGGCGCAGTGGAATGGCCTCGCTTTCTACCACGCTAACCAGGCCCAGTGGGCTGAAGCGTTCGGCAATCACGCGCGTACCAGACACGCGCAGCAACTGACTAAGTCCCTTGTAAGGAGATATACGCGGCTCGCTCCATGAGTCCGGTAACGCGTACAGACAAAGTATCGCCAGCGGCAGGCCGATGATTACCGGCCGCAACTGGCCGCGGCATTCGATCCAGACCCCGGCTGCCGCGGCAAATCCCAGAAATGATATAAAGCGAAGTGCGGTCGCAGGCGCTACCAGGAACAGAATGGCAATGATGCCTACCGCGCCGATCCCGGCACCGAACAGATCGGTGGCGTAAATCCGCGCTAACGATCCCCTGAAGCGGATCAGCGCCATGCCGACCAGGTTGGCCGCAAAAAAGAACGGCAGCGCCAGCAGCAGGATGACCAGGGCGAGCCGTAACCAGTGACTGTTATCCCAGATCAACTCCTCCGGGTTGAAGGAAAGACGCTGGGCGAGCGCGTAGCAGAGCAGCGAACTGATGGCAAACAGGCAAGCCTGGATCACCGCAAAGCTTCGGAACCTGGTTTCGAAAACTGCCCTGGTTAATACCAGAAAACTGCCGCTGACACCGAAGCCGAGCAGCGCGACGCTGACCACCATATAGGCGAAGTGGTGCCACTGGGTCAACGAAAACAATGCCATCAACAGGATCTCGTAACCGAGCGCCGCCGCGGAGATCAGCGCGATGGATATCCTGGGCCGTGCATTTGAAGTCACGATCGGGCTAGTGTTCCCCGGTCAACGGCACGAACCTGACCGGTAATATCTGGCGCGTGATAAATTCATCGTTTTCGCCGCGGGTAATCAGTATCAATTGCTGGGTCGAGAATTGGCTGCCCACCGGAATTATCATCTTTCCTCCTGGTTTGAGCTGTTGCAACAATGGCGGTGGAATGTGGCTGGCAGCGGCGGTGACGATGATAGCGTCGAATGGCGCATGCTCGGACCAGCCATAATAGCCATCACCGATGCGCACATCGATGTTGTCGTAACCCAGTTGTTGCAGGCGGGTTTGCGCTTGCTGCCCGAGCGCCGGAATGATTTCGATGCTCCATACCCTGGTGTTGAGCTCGGCAAGTACTGCGGCCTGGTAACCGGAGCCGGTGCCGATCTCGAGGATGCGGTGGTCCGGTTCGATATCGAGCAAATCGGTCATGATCGCGACGATGTATGGCTGCGAAATTGTCTGACCATGACCAATCGATAACGGGCGGTTCTCGTAGGCCTGGTCGACCAGATCAGCTGGCACGAACTCGTGTCGCGGCACCCTCGCCATCGCGTCGAGTACGCGCTCGTCGAGGCTAGATTGCTTGAGGTGCTCACTGGTAAGGCGGACATCGGCTTCGATCAGGCGTATCATGTTGTCGCGACTATCCTGAAAGTGCTCGCTGGCTTGCACTGGGTTCAGCAGACAACCGCCGGCAAGGAGCAACAACAATGTTCCGAGCATTGCAGTAGCGGGACGGTGATATGAATCCGGTTCAAACATTATAATGGCTCTGCATGAAAATCATGTAATGCTGGATAGCTTGTAAAAATAGCAATCGTCATGCCGGCGCAGGCCGGTATCCATTACGAATTATAAACTTGAAACCATATCTGGCCAACTTTCGCTTTTATGAGGAACTCAATGACTTCCTCATGCGCCAACATCATAATCAGACCATCGAATATCGGTTTGACGGGCAGCCCGCGATCAAGGACCCGATCGAAGTGCTCGGGGTGCCGCACAGTGAAGTCGACCTGATCCTGGTGAACAACGAATCCGTAGGTTTTGGTTATGGTTTGAAAGATGGTGATCGGGTCGCGGTATATCCAGTGTTCGAGAGTTTTGATATCACCCGGGTGCAGCGATTGCGGCCAAAACCACTACGTAACACTGCCTTCATGGTTGACGTCAATCTCGGCAAACTTGCGCGCCGTTTGCGTATGCTCGGATTTGACGCGGCTTACAGCAATCACCTGGGAGATCGTGAAATAGTTGACATTGCTATACGCGAAAAACGTATCGTGCTGACGCGAGACAGGAGGTTGTTGTTTCGCAAGGCGATCACGCATGGTTTCTGGATAAGGTCGGTCGATGTCGACACCCAGCTACAGGAAGTATTAAAACGTCTCGATCTTTATGATCAGGCCAGGCCGTTACAACGCTGTATAGACTGTAATGGAAGCCTGGAAAGCGTCGACAGGGAACAGGTATGGTCTCGCCTTGAACCACTCACGCGCCGCTACTATCACGAGTTCTACCGCTGTACGCATTGTGACAAGATTTACTGGCCAGGCTCACATGTAGCGCACATGACCAGTGTTATTCGACAGGCGCTTGAGCGTTAGAGATTGTGTTCGCTTTACTTCAATTCTCATCGGCCCACCAGTGCCGGCTGCTGTCTTTCACCTCGCCGCTGTGGAAACGAGCTACTTTACCGGTGGGTTCGAGGGGTTCATCGTAAAAAAATTGCGGCAATTCATTGTCGCTGGTATCGAACCCCGCGGCCTGGTTGAATGCATGTTCAAGTTCCAGGGTTTCCTTGCCTAACTCGTTAAGAAATGATGCAGTCAGGTTCGTGCCGTGGGCATCGTTAAGCGCATCGACAATAAATTCCTGGTTGCTGTCGGTGACCGAACGCCCGAATATACACATGCCGAGGGAATCGGCGGAAGCCGCGACAACCTGTGCGCCCATACTGGCGGCGACGATTTCATCGGCGGTCTTGTCCTTGCAGTCCCAGAAGGGCAGGTTACCGGCGGTGTGGTCGGCGCCCTGGGCCGTCATCATCATAGTCACACCGGTGACCTCGTTGACTCTTGGGTCGTAGGCGCTGATTGCCTGTTGCTTGATCACGGGTACTCGTCTTACCTTGTAGTGTTCACCCACGCGATAGGCGCCCTGGGCCCATAGCCGACCCTCGTCACTACCCTGCTTAATCTGTTCGAGTACGTTTTTCATGAATTCGATGTCACCAAATTTCGCCAGCCCGGCCTCCATCAGGACGCCGATCATGGCCCCGGTTTCGATCGTGTCTATGCCGATATCGTTGGCGGTAAAGTTCAATGGCGCGAGGTCGTCCGGATCGCTAATTCCGCAATTGGTTCCTAATAATCCGATGGTCTCGTACTCGACCGGTGACACCATCTCGTTACCGTCTTCATCGTTGTAGACATTACTGCACTGAATCACGCAGCCGGGCATGCAGGCATGCGACGGATCGCCGCCGCGCTGCAGGTTTAATTCCCTTATATAATCTCCACCCATCTTCAGCGGTTCGATATCCGTATCCACCAGGCGGCCGCGGCTGAAATTCTCGACCGGCAAGCCGCCCGTGTAATTATTGATGTCGGCGACGAAGGCGGTACCCAGCATCTTGTAATTGGCAATGGCGGCACTCTCGTCGAGCATTTTTTTGTATTGACGCACCGCGGTCATGACTTTCTTGCGATCGTGAAACGCCGGCATCTTGTACATTTCCACTACGATCGCCTTGACTTTCTTGCTTCCCATCACTGCGCCAACGCTGCCTCTTGCCGCCAGCCGCGAGGGACGCCGGTCGGCGTCGCTGAAGCAGATACCGGCCAGCAGTCCCTGGTATTCACCGACCGGGCCGCACAGCGCAATGCTTATTTTTTTGCCGTATTTTTCGTGTAGCAGGGCGGCGACATCTGTATTGGTCTTTCCAAGGTAAGCTTCGGCCGACTCGAATCTAACCGCGCCATCCTGACCGATATGAATGATGCTCCACTGCTCGCATGCGTTGTGCAATGTGAAGCCGGAAATGGACAACTGACCCAGGGCCAGGCCGAAGGTACCGCCGGCGTTGGCTTCCTTGATGCCTCCGGTCAACGGACTCTTACAGCCGACGCTGATGCGATTGGCATTGGAGAAGTTGGTGCCGGCGAAAGGCCCGGCGGAAAATATCAACGGGTTCTGCGGTGACAGGGGATCTACCCGCGCCTTGTCCAACTGCAGCAGGGTTTTCACGATGCGGTATCTGCCGGCACGAATTATTTCCTCGCCGTGCAGGCTTTCTTTTTCCACTGTTTCTTTGCTGAGGTCAATCTGTAGGTAGTAACGCATTTAATTTCTGGTTCCTGGATATTCACTAAAATATTCGCATTGCGGATCGTAGCAAAGTTTAAGGCCTATCACCTCTTATCAATACATAGATCATAGATCTCACCCGGGGCAGTGACATAGCCGGGAGAGTAATGTGCGAGTGAGCATAGGCAGTTAAAAACAAAGTGGGCATAATACATGCGGCCAACAAAAGTTGCACTGGCAAAACCTACGCTTCGCTCTGGTTTCACAGTGAGCTCGGGCGTTAGGGCTCTACTTGACTCTTGCATTAATGTAAATACAATGTATGGATGATTGTATTTGAATGGGATGCATTCAAGGCAGCCTCAAACGAAAGGAAGCACGGTGTTACATTTGAAGAAGCGAAGTCAGTTTTTTATGATGACTTCGCAATTCAGTTTTTTGATGATCAAAATTCAGAGCTAGAAGATAGGTTTCTTTTACTCGGACACAGTAACCAGTCTCGTATACTTCTAATTTGCCATTGCGAACAAGAGTCGAGTGACCGCATTCGAATCATATCTGCACGTAAAGCAACAGCAAAAGAGCAGAAGCTCTACAAAGGTGAAACATAATGAAAAAAGAATATGATTTATCCAAAATGAAATCACGTAAAAATCCCTATGCATCAAAATTAAAAAAACCAGTAACAATGAGACTTGGTGAGGATGTTATCAATTATTTTAAGGGAATGGCCGAAGATTCAGGCGTGCCTTATCAAAGTTTAATAAATTTATATCTTCGTGACTGTATTTCTCAGCATCGGAAAGTAGATATATCATGGAATCAAAAGCCCTAACAAGGCACTCAACTCGCTCCCTGCGAGTCGCTACGCGGTTCGCCCGTTAGCGCAATATTTTATATGAATATCCAGGCATAAAAATATGGAGACATCGAGAGTTATTATTGGGTTATTGTTTTTGGTTGTCGGGGTTGTGCTATTCCGGGGGGCAATGTTAATAAGACTTAAAATGGAAAAAGAAGTAAAGGGTGGAAGAGTAATTATATGGAATAGCTTTTTTCCATATTGGAACTCAAAAGATTTTACTGAGAGAGGTAACTCACTCAGAAAAAAGTACAACATAATTTATTTTGTGCTTATTTTCTATTCTTTAGCGTTAATAGTATTTATGAAAGCGAGTGATTAGGGCAACCCTCGCAACGCCTTGTGTCGCCACTGAGCCCCCAGCACTTGGATTGACTTTGGTTTTACTGTCCTAACCCGTGAGCAGTTTAGGCACTCACTCGCTTTGTTCCCATGGCAGTGCGGGGATACACCAACGCCGCTGCCCTTTGCCGTCGGTGACATATTCGGGCCAGCAGAAATCGATGGGAGGTTCATAGTCGCACAATGGTGCCTGCCATTGATCACCGCTGGTGCGCCGGCTAAATTCCTCTGTCGCCTCGTGTAACATTTCAGTGTCGGTGAGCAGGTCAATAATAGTCAGGCCGATGGTTTTCGCTGCACAGACGATCATCGGGTCGATAGTGGCGCGCATACCGCCCAACGCATTCATCACCCAGGCTGGATACTGGTAGCCCGGTTGCGGTGAGGCCAGGGCAGGGCGAGCAACATAGAGCCTTACGGTCGGCGCATGCCAGCAAAACTCGGTGTAATCATCGGAAGTAAAATTTTCCTGCGAGTCGGGTAATTGCCGGCGCAGGATTTTTTCCGCTTGCCGGGGTGAAATGAGTTGTTCGGTTTCGGCCATGAATGGATTATGCATGGGCTCCAAACCGAGGTTGTGCTGAATCTGCTGTGCGAGCTCGCGCCCCGCATCGGTATTGAATACGGGTGCCCCCACCTGTTCAAGATTGCGGTAAGTGGCCGCCGCGAGGATATGGTTGGGCAGTCCGCCGCGTGATTTGCTCACCCAGTCACGCCGCCAGCTACAATGAGTCGTGCCGGCTGCCGCCGTCGCATTTTTATCCAGCAACTGTGTGATACTTTCGGCCATCTCGACCGTCGGAACCCGCATGATGTACTGAATCTGGGCTATTTGTGCGGGTAAATTATCCGCCGTCGCCTGGCCTGAACTGAGTATGCATTCGTTCATCGACCAGCCACAACCGGCTGCCACCATATGCTCTTTTAATAGCTTCGACGTCATATACATCTGCATCAGCGCATCATTCGCGCCCGGTGCGCGTGCCGAGGCATGCGAGGCTGCAATGGGTGAGCTGTTCTCGTCGCTCTGCGACATCCAGGTCTGCGGATTATCGCATTCAAAACTGTAAATCATCGCGTAACCGACACCACAGTGCGTATTCCAGCGCGTGGTATTGCACAGCGGCAGCATATAAAACGGATGGAAGCTAATGGCGGCGTCAAGATCGTCATAATAGCCGGCTGCCGCGTGGATTGGCTTGGAACCGCGTACCTTTTCGGCTGGTTCGCCGAAGTACTTTATGGTGCCCTGTATATTGAATTTTTCCATGGCCGCCCTGGCGGCCAGCACCGCGCCTAGCGAACTGATGCCCAGTGCGGAATGGGGGTCAGTATGACCGCCTGCGTGTTTGCCAAGACCATCCCGGGGCCGCTGTCTGGTATCGGCTGCCTGGCAGTTTCCGGGCACCGCATCGTATTCGGCATATGCCCCGATAGTCGGGCCTGCACCGTTGCGCCAGATTGCACAAAAGGCGGTGGGCATGCCTGCACTGGATTCCTCTACTTCGAACCCTGCTTCACGTAAACGCTCGACATACCAGGCGCATGACTGGTATTCACGCCATGCGGTTTCGCCAAAGCTAAAAATGGTCTGATGCCAGTCAGACAAAACTGACTGTTCATGATCAACCCATTCCAGTACCGCGTTTTTTATAGTTTCGATAGACATGGTGTGGATTGGACTTTAAAAGTGATTCCCAATAAAGCAATTAGTATCGCACCGGGTCAACAGGACTCGGCGCTACCCCAGCTTGCTCAATCGCTGCACCTGCAAGCAAAAGAGCGTTTTCATGGTAGCGTCCTGCGACTAACTGGATGCCAATCGGTGTGTTACCCAGCATACCCGTGTTAACGGCCAGCCCGGGTAAGCTCATCAGCGGTAAGCCGATCTGGGTAAGCTGGGCTTCCATCACCCGTTGAAAAGCCTCGGGTGACTCGACATCGAGCTGATCCGGGAACGGCAGTTCTGCCGATACCGGGCAGATTAATACCGGGTACTGGTCGAGGAACAACTGCCATTCACGTACCATGGTGGCGCGACTCTGGATCGTATCGAGCAGCCTGTTAACATCCGCCTGGGGACAGAGCCTGTTCATCTCTGCATAGATAAAGTTTGCATCGGGATCGTTTTCATCGGCGATAACCTGCGGATTACGGCGCATTTCTGCGAGCCAGAGGATTGCCTGCAGCTCCGCCGGTTTACGCAAGGGCGGGCATTTGGTTTCGGTCACCTGCCAGCCGGCATCTTCGAGTTTTTTGGCA
>QNFD01000085.1 GCA_003645435.1 Gammaproteobacteria bacterium
GCATATTCGGTGAAGGCATTTACCATCGTTTTCATCGCCTCTACCTGTTGGACGATGGTGCGCGTGTAACGATCCAGCATGGACCGCTTGTCCCCGGCTACTTCACCGCTCAGTTTTCGCTGCAAGCGCTCGGCGGATAACTGAATCGGGGTCAGCGGGTTTTTGATTTCGTGCGCCAGGCGCCTTGCCATTTCACTCCAGGCTGAATCCTTTTGGGCCTGAATCAACTCGGTTAGATCATCTACTACTATGACCTGCTCCTGCCGGTCATCGGATTGTGACTGTAACGGCGCACCTCTTACGCGCAGTATCTTTCTACCGCTTGGGCCAAAAATTACCACTTCTTCCTGCCATTGCTGCTGGCTTTGCATATTATTTTTCACCGCATCGAAGAAAGCCTGCATCATTGGATATTCGTGCAAAACGTCGTCTATATTAATCTCGGTAAAATAAAAAGTTCCGATGCCGAATATCGAGCAGGCCGCCGGGTTTCCGCGCTTAATCAATCCACTTTCATCGATAGTCAAAACACCCGAGGTAATATGTTCCATTACCGACTCGAGATAATTCTTTTGCCTTGCTTCCATTAGCTGGCTTTTTTCGGCTATTGCCCGGGTTCGCGAAATCTGTCGCGTCATGGTGTTGAATGAGCGCAACAAAAGACCGAGCTCATCGTCACCCGAAACCTTGAGTTGCTTTTCATAATCACCGGCGGCGACCGACCGGGTTCCCTCCACCAGGTCATTAATCGGTGAGACCAGTTTGCGCGCTGAGACAAATGCGATCCACACGGCTGACAAAACACTGAGCAACCAGATAACTGACAGGGCCAGGGTGAAACTGGTCTTCAGCGGGTTTCGTAAGACAGCCAACTGCTTGTACTTGTCAAACGCAGCCTGTACGCCGATCGTCAGTTCATTTAATCGATCGGTGAATGGAAACAGCGCCTGCAGAGTTTTTGCTCTTTCGGTCGCATCCAGACTCTGCACCAGCACTACGATTCGAATCGCGAGTCCATAAACCGGATCGTCCTCCAGCTTTAAATAATGGATATCAGCGCCGAGCTCACCAAGATCGGTAAGCGACAACGCGGTAGGTAGTTGAGTCGAATCGATACTGCTGGAAGCAATGATAGACTGATCATGATCGACCAGGGTCAGTTCATTCGCACTGATTCTCTCGCGTGCGTCGTCGAGGTAAACAATCAGGATTTCATCTTCTACCGCTGAAATTTCAAGTGCGATCGCACGTGTTTTATTGAGGGCCTCGCGTTTGCGTAAATCTACCGCACTGCGACCCAGCTGCAATGAATCTTCGAGCGCAATCTCGATACCCACATCAAACCAGCTATCGATACTTCGATGCAAAAAACTAAGCGAAAAATAGTACACAATACTTACCGGGATGATGGTCAACAACACAAATACGCCGATCATGCGCGCAGTCAGACGTGAACCAATAGTTTTCAGCCGATACTGCACGAATAGCTTGTAGACGTTGTAGGCGATTAATGCCGTCAGCGCCGCCAGGCCCATCAGGTTGAAAAAAATCAACCAGTTATAATATTTTCCGAAGGTCGCGGAGTTGGAGGTAGCGTCGCTAATCGTATACAGCGATACCATCAGCAGCGTGACCACTGCCAAAATCGAGGCCGTGTTGCGAAACGTGCTATTCATGCCTGGCGCTCGCGAGCGAAAGCCTGAAGGTATTTCGAATCATCCGCCTAAGCCTGAATTCAGCGATATCATTTCGAAGGAATACCAACTACTTCGCTCATCCCAGTCGCTAGGCCAGAAAATACTTGGTTTCAAAGGCAGGGGTAACGCATCGTTATCGATTCTAAAACGGGTACGCGCGTAGAACTCGCGATTGAAGTCAAAATTGCTAATATCGAGCATGGGGTAATTATAAACCACCTCCATGTACTCTACCGCCTCGTCCAGGCTATCGAAATAGTGACGTTTCCCGGCATTAACATCATTAACCACGTAAGAACTTAGCATCGGCAGAAAAAGCAACTGGTAACTCTGCTTCAGGGTAACAATTCTTTTGTCGAACCAGTAATTTCTACTGGTATAAATTTCGACTTCAAACATGAGTGGTACCGCGAAACCCTGGTTTACCGCTATACCGACAAATTCCGGTAAATCAATCTTAATTTTTAAATCAAGTTTTAGAAGGGTATCGTCCAGAGAAAAGCCGGCGCTTTGAATCTCAAACGGATTTCCCGTATCGGCGACAACAGGATTTTCCTCTTCGGCGGCAACAACTGAGGGTAGTATGACGAGCCAGACTGTCAGGCCTGCAATTTTTGCGAAACGGGCGCAAAACCGGAGAACAAATCCGGGCGCTAGATACTGAAATACTGGTATCAACATTTAAGTACCATCTGCTGGTGCCTTTTGTAGGCAGGCATAGAAAAAACCGTCCATATTATGCTGTCCCGGCATTATCTGCCGACCCCATGGCCGCTCGAGTCCCCATTGTACTGATTCCAGTGATTTCTCCATACAACTATCATGGGTTTCGACAAACCATTCTATTTGCCGTTCATTTTCATCTTTAAATATAGAACAGGTGCTGTAAAGCAGCAAACCGCCCGGATTCAGCAGCGCCCACAGGGCGGTTAAAATTATTCTTTGCTGTCCTGCCAGTTGAGCGATATCGCTCTCACGACGTAATAGTTTAATATCCGGATGACGCCGGATCACGCCACTGCCCGAACAGGGAACATCGGCCAGTATTCGGTCAAACCCCTTACCCCGATGCCAATCCGCTGGATTGGCGGCATCGCCACAAATCAACTCGGCTCGCCCACCAGTTCGAAGCAAATTTTGCTCGACCATTTGCAGGCGCGTGGCATCCTGGTCCAGCGCCACCAGATCAAGATCATCGGCGGATTGCAATATATGGGCTGTCTTGCCGCCCGGGGCGGCACAGGCATCGAGTACTCTCATTCCGGATTTGCAATCCAGCAATCCCGCCGCCAACTGGGCAGCGGCATCCTGCACACTGATCAAGCCTGCTGAAAAACCTTCGAGGCTGGTAACATCGCATCCTTTGTCGAGCACTATAGCCGACTCGACTACTTCATGGCGGGCCCCGGTTATTCCCTGTTGGTGCAGGGATTCGATAGTCGATTCCGTACTGCGTTGACGTATATCTACTCGCAGGGTTAACGGCGCCCGGCAGTTTCCGGCCTCGAAAACCTGCGCACATTGTTGGGGCCAGTCCCGGGATATTCTTTCTCGCATCCATTGTGGATAAGATTCGGCATGATGTTTAGCCTCGATAACAACTTCATCGCGGATCACCTGACGCAATATTCCGTTAACCAGGCCCCTTGCCCAGGGCTTGTTTTGTAATTGGGCGAGCTTTACTGTTTCGTTTACCGCCGCGTGATCGTCGATACGCATCAGTAATATTTGATACAGGCCAATTACCAGAATGATTTCGAGATCGGTGTCTTTTGATTTGAATGGCTTGCGCAAATAACCCTTAAGAATTGACTGAAGCGCCAGGAACCAGCGGCAACTACCTTTCAGCAGCTCCTGGTAAAGAGATAGATTCCGTGCCTCCAGCTCGGCGACATCGTGAAGTACGGTATCCGCGGCCGAGTCGAGTGACCTGCCCTGCCCAACCACCAGCAACAGGGTCTTTAATGCCAGCAAACGCGGATTAGCCTGCATTTCTTACCGCCCTGACCCGTATAATGCGTGAAGCCAAAAAACCTCAATCAAACCGCTGTCCTCTCAGGTTGCGGGAATTTGAAACTTCCGCTGCCAGGCATCTTTTTTTTCCCGCAATCTGCATTTCGGTAACTTTCAAAACTGAATCCCTGCAACTCACGAACAGGCCGTCCTGGTTGTGATCGATAACCTCCCCTGGCCCGCTACTCCGGTGAGTATCATCGATACTGGCGCCCCAGATTCTCAGGCTTTCACCCTGTAGTTGGGTGAAACTAACCGGCCAGGGCACATAGGCCCGCACCTGTCGTTGTATTGTTTCGGCATCCTGGTTCCAGTCGATCCTGGCTTCCTGCTTGCTGAGTTTGTCGGCATAGGTTGCGCGGGAATTATCCTGCTGTCGGGCTTCGAGTTCATCGGTCTCTAATCTGCCCAGGGTATCAACCAGTAGATCGGCGCCAAGAGACCGCAACTGGTCGTGCAAATCGGCAGCCGTACAGTTGGCGCCAATGGGTATACTGGCCGAGGCCAGCATATCACCGGTATCCAGACCTTTATCCATCTGCATGATGGTAATACCCGTTTCGTCGTCGCCGGCCAGGATCGCCCGCTGTATCGGCGCCGCGCCGCGCCATCTCGGCAGCAAGGAGGCATGGATGTTAATGCATCCTAATCGAGGCGTATTGAGTACCGATTCCGGCAGTAGTAACCCGTAAGCGGCAACTACCATCAGGTCCGCCTGAAAACCGGCAAGCTGCTCCAGATCGCTGGACTCGGTGAAGGACTCGGGTTGATATACCGCAAGCCCATGCCTGAGCGCACAGGATTTGACCGGGCTCGGTTGTAGTTTACGCCCTCGACCTGCCGGTCGATCGGGCTGGGTATATACGGCCAGCACCTGGTGCCCGGACTTTAACAGGGATTCGAGTGCTGAAACGGCAAATTCCGGTGTACCGGCGTAGATGATTTTTAACATGGCAGTTTAGAGGGCTAGCTCAAGGTTCCCTGCTTCTTTTGCTTGATCAGTTTCTTTCTAATTCGGTCCCGCTTCATCGTCGAAAGATAATCAACAAACAGTTTACCTTCGAGATGGTCCATTTCATGCTGAATACACACGGCCTCGATACCACTCGCCTCAAACTCGACGAACTCACCATTTTTATTCTGCGTGCGCACACGAATATGCTCGGCACGTTTCACTGTTTCGTAAAAGCCGGGAACAGACAGACAGCCCTCGTCTGATTCTTCTTCACCCTCAAGCATCAATAATTCCGGATTAATGAGACATCTCGGTTGATTGCGATCTTCCGACACGTCCATTACGAGCAAGCGTATATGCTGATCGACCTGTGTCGCCGCGAGACCAATGCCGGGGGCTTCATACATGGTTTCGAACATATTGTTAATCAGTTCATTCAATTTTTCATCGAATAGGGCAACCGGTTTTGCCACGGTACGAAGTTTTGCGTCCGGAAAATGTAAAATATTTAATAATGCCATGTTTTATAACTTCAAGATATTTATAAATAGTGGTTCCAAGTCAATGATTATATTAGAATCTTAGCTGCCAAATAAAAGTTGTGGTCAACTAGATTTCAACTACAATCAAACTACTGATATTTCATCTTTAGGGTTCTCTATGTCCATCAATGCCAATAGGCCAATAATAAACGGATTGATTCTGCTCTCCGGTTTGTTGTTAATAACTGCCTGTGCACAACAACAGGAACCAGTTTCTGTCGTCATAGAAGATACCCCGGCACCCGCTCCAGAAGTCAAACCTGTAATAGCGCAGATTCCGCTAGAAGAACCCGTCGAAACCGTCATTTATGAGCCTGAATATCCTCAAACCTACATTGTACAAAATGGGGACACTTTGTGGGATATTTCCTCTGTTTTTTTACGCGACCCCTGGAACTGGCCTGAAATCTGGTTCAAGAACCCCCAGGTCGAAAATCCTCATTTAATTTACCCGGGTGACGAACTGGCTATCATCTATGTTGGCGGCGCAAAAATGATCCAGTTGGTAAGACGCGGTGAAGATGGCCAGCAGCAAACAACCGGCAGTACTAGTACTACCAGGTCTAGTTCTGTAGCCCAGGATACCACTAGCATCAAAATTGTGAAGCTGTCACCCAGGGTGCGTTCAGTACCAATTGACGCGACCCTGCCTTCTATTCCGACCGAAGACCTGCGGCATCTGCTTGCCAAACCGATTCTAATCAGCAAGGAAGAGCTGGACAAAGCCGCTTATATTGTTTCCAGCGTAGATGACCACCTGGTTAACAGTACCGACGATAAAATCTACGTGCGAAAACTGAATACTTCTATCGGTAATGGACGCTATCAGATTTTCAAACCCGATAAACCCCTTTACGATCCGGATACCGGGGAATTGCTGGGATACCAGTCCCTGCATGCCGGTGAAGCAAAGTTACTCGTGGGCGGTGACCCTGCAACCTTATTGATCACCAATTCGGTGCGCGAAATATTGCGTAACGACAAGGTGATACCAATCGATAATACCAATTTCGAACGCGACTATTTCCCCCAGCCGCCTTATGCCTACATGAAAGGCAAAGTAATAGCGCTACTGGACGCGGTATCGCAATTGGGCCGCTATCAGACAATTGCTATTAATCTCGGTCAGCGAGACGGCTTGCAAACCGGTAACCTGCTCAGGATCAAGCGCATCGGTTCTGAAATACCGGATTATGCCGAGCCAGATCCAAACTTCACGATCAAGTTGCCCGATGAACGCATCGGCATGGCGCTTGTTGTACGTTCCTTCGAAAAAATGAGCTATGCACTGGTAATGGAAGCCGAGCAACCGATTAGCCTCAGGGATTACGTCGAATCTCCTAACTGATTTCCGCAGGTCTATGCATAGTTGAGGCCGTGATATAATCGCAACTGGTCACGGTGATACCTTGTCGTTTATAATTGGAGCGACTTCAAAGGAATTAACATGCAAACGGATCAATTTGCCAGCTTTCTTAGCCTTCATCATATCTTCGGCATAGGCCGGGTTTCATTAATCAGCCTGCGCGAAAAATTCGGCGGCAATTTCAACCATGTATTCGATGCTCGACGCAGCGACCTCGAAGCAGCGGGCCTTAATAAAGAGCAGGTCGAACAAATACTCAATCCCGATCAGCCCAGGGTAGACAGGGAAATCACCTGGGCCGAACAAAGCGGCAACCATATCCTCTGTTATGACGATGATGCTTACCCGCAATTACTACGAGAAACTAAAAACCACCCCCCTTTACTTTATTGTAGCGGCAATATCGAGCTGCTTGCCGGCCCACAGATTGCAATCGTGGGCAGTCGTCACTGCAGCCCCGGTGGTGCCAAAACCGCCGCCGATTTTGCTCGAACCCTCGCACGAGCCGGATTCACTATCACCAGCGGCATGGCAACCGGCATCGATACCCACGCTCATCTGGGTGCCCTTTCCTGCGATGGCAGCACAATTGCGGTGGCCGGTACCGGACTCGACCAAATTTATCCGTCAAACAATCGTCAACTGGCTTACGATATTCATAAAAAAGGACTGTTGGTCACCGAATTCCCGCTGGGTACGGGTCCACGAAGCGAAAACTTTCCCCGGCGTAACCGAATTATCAGTGGTCTAAGCGTTGCTACCCTGGTAGTTGAGGCGACACGCCGCAGCGGTTCATTGATTACCGCGCATCAGGCCGTCGAACAGGGACGTGAGGTGTTTGCCATTCCAGGTTCGATTCACAACCCCCAGGCCAGGGGTTGTCATCAATTGATTCGTGAAGGCGCCAGGCTGGTAGATCAGGCTTCCGATATCATCGAAGAACTCGGTAGCCTGTTAGGATTTATTGCCGAACAACTGGAACCCGTCGAGGACACCGAAATCCCTCTCGATGAGGAAATAATTCACTTACTCGAAGTAGTTGGTTATGACCCGGTCTCTACAGATACACTGGTGGAACGTAGCGGCTTGACCATCAACAAGCTTTCATCCATGCTATTATCACTTGAACTTGATAATTTAATTCAATCGGCACCCGGCGGCTGCTTCGTCAGGATTTAAATGAGGCATACATGAAAGAAGGCGTGATAGACGTTTTGATGTACATATTCTCCAGCTATGCTGATCACGAGGAAAGCCTGCCCGAAAACCGGGATGGCATCAACGATGACCTCAGGGCAGCGGGATTTGACACACTCGAAATTGACAAGGCATTCGAATGGCTGGATGGGCTGGCCCTGGCTGACGATATACCGCCGCTCAATCAGTCCTCATATTCCACCCGCGTTTTTGCCGATCAGGAAAGTCAGCGCCTGGACCTTAATGCCCAGGGCTTCCTGATGTTTCTCGAACAGTCCGGCGTACTCACCCCAAGGCTTCGAGAACTGGTGATTAACCGTGTCATGGCACTCGATGACGATTCCGAAGTGGATATCGAAGAACTCAAATGGGTAGTCATGATGGTTTTGTTCAATAGCGCCGAAGAGCAGGACGAAAACACGCTAATGCATTACGAAGATATTGTATTTGCCGATCAGCCAGCTATATTCCATTGAAGACATCCGTGTCTTCGATGTTGCTTTTTTAATTTCAATCACTAAACCAGTAATCATTAATGGCCAGCCATCTTGTCATCGTAGAATCGCCTGCTAAGGCAAAAACCATAGAAAAGTACCTGGGTAAGGACTTCAAGGTACTTGCATCCTACGGGCACGTGCGCGACCTGGTGCCGAAAGAAGGCGCGGTCGAGACCGACAATAATTTCAAGATGAACTACAGCGTTGTCGAACGCAATGAAAAACACATCAACAACATAAAGAAGGAGTTGCGCAAGGCCGATTCACTTTACCTGGCAACTGACCCGGATCGTGAAGGTGAAGCTATTTCCTGGCATTTATACGACCTGTTAAAAGAAAACAACCTGATGAAAGGCAAACGCGCCTACCGCGTCGCTTTTCATGAGATAACCCGTCAGGCCGTTTCAGATGCTGTCGCCAATCCCCGCGAAATTAGCATGGACCTGGTGAATGCCCAGCAGGCTCGTCGTGCACTCGATTACCTGGTTGGATTCAATCTGTCTCCCCTGCTTTGGCGAAAGATTCGACGCGGCCTCTCTGCCGGCCGGGTGCAAAGCCCCGCGCTGCGTATGATTGTCGAACGCGAGTTCGAAATAGAAGCCTTTGACCCCCAGGAATACTGGACTATCGAATCTGATAACGAATTCGAAAATGCGCCGTTCTCCGCCAAACTCTCGCTACTGAAAGGCGAAAAGGTAAAACAATTTAGTATAACCAATAGCGAACAGGCCGAGTTGGCGCATCGTCACCTGAGCGAAGCGGCAGGCGGTAAATTGCTCGTCAAGCAGGTCGAAAAGAAGCAGCGAAAACGCAATCCCTCACCGCCGTTCACAACTTCCACGTTGCAGCAGGAAGCCTCGCGAAAACTTGGATTCGGCGCTCAAAAGACCATGCGTACCGC
>QNFD01000086.1 GCA_003645435.1 Gammaproteobacteria bacterium
CCAATCCAAAACGTCGCATGTCACACTTGTTGACGATGTACGGTTTTATCATTTTCGTCGTCACCACGGTGACGATGATTTTCGGTTACCCGACGCCTGCCGAAGCTGCTCCCGGGATGCTCGTGGCTCTGTGGCATATCGGTGCCCTGATGGTCTGTGTCGGCGGTTACTGGTTCTGGTTCTTCATCCGTTGCGATGTGAGTTCCGAGGGTCAGCCCTGGTACAAGCTGGTTCGTGCTGACCTGTTCATCCTCCCATTTCTGATGACCACCACGTTTGCCCTGATCTGGTCCGTCACTCGTGGCGCCGGCGCAATGAACACACTGTTCTTCGCGATCTTTATTCTATCCTCCACATTCCTGTTTAGCACCGTGCTGTGGTCAAAATTTGCGCACATGTTCTTCAAGCCAGCAGCCGCTTACCAGAAAAAAATCACTAAGGCAGATGGTTCGCAAGAGAATCTGCCCGATCTGGGCGAACTGACAGATCCAACTCTGCAAGCCAGGTTTCCAGATATCCCGACATACATGGGTGAAAAGCCACCCAATATGGGCCTTGGAATCAAGCGTGAATCTCCAAACCATTACTAAAACTTTGATTAACTAATTAATTAGGAAAGAGGAATATTATGCCTACATTTGTATATATGACTCGTTGCGATGGTTGTGGACATTGCGTTGATATCTGCCCTTCAGACATCATGCACATCGACCCAACTACACGCCGTGCATACAACATCGAACCAAACATGTGCTGGGAGTGCTACTCATGTGTTAAAGCCTGCCCGCACAACGCGATTGACGTTCGTGGTTATGCAGACTTCGCCCCACTGGGCCACTCGGTACGAGTAATCCGTGATGAGGAAAAAGGTGTCATTGCGTGGCGGATCAAATCTCGCAATGGTGAAATCGACCTGAATCTGCTCGCGCCGATTACCACTAAGCCCTGGGGCAAGCACATTCCTAAACTGGCGCAAGCGCCTGAGCCCTCCCAGGAAATGCGCGACAGTCAATTGTTGTATAGCGAGCCAAAGTATATTCGTATGGATGACGGTGATATTCATACCTTGAAGTCTAACGGACTTAAAATGAAAGCAGGGGTTGCCTACTAATGCCTAAGACTATCGTAGAAGATAATATCGACATCCTGGTCGCAGGAGCAGGCCTCGGTGGTACCGGTGCCGCTTTCGAGGCGCGCTACTGGGGTAAAGACAAGAAGATCGTTATCGCTGAAAAAGCTAATATCGACCGTTCCGGCGCTGTGGCACAGGGGTTGTACGCGATCAACTGCTACATGGGTACCCGATTTGGTGAAAACAATCCCGAGGATCACGTCCGTTATGCACGTATGGATCTGATGGGCATGGTTCGCGAAGACCTGCTGTTTGACATGGCGCGTCACGTCGATTCCACGGTTCACCAGTTCGAGGAATGGGGTTTGCCGATCATGCGCGATCCCAAGTCCGGCACCTACATGCGTGAGGGACGTTGGCAGATCATGATCCACGGTGAGTCCTACAAGCCGATCGTGGCTGAAGCCGCAAAGAAATCGGCCGACAAGGTATTCAACCGCATCTGTGTCACTCACCTGTTGATGGACGATTCCAAGGAAAACCGCGTCGCTGGAGCTGTCGGCTTCAACGTGCGTACCGGCGACTATCACGTATTCAAATCCAAAGCCGTTATCGTGGCTGCCGGTGGCGCATCCAACATCTTCAGGCCACGTTCGGTTGGCGAAGGCGCGGGGCGTGTCTGGTACGCACCGTGGTCATCGGGCTCCGCCTATGGTTTGATGATCGAAGCTGGCGCGAAAATGACCCAGATGGAAAACCGTATCGTACTGGCTCGCTTCAAAGACGGTTACGGTCCCGTTGGAGCTTACTTCCTGCATTTGAAAACTTACACTCAAAACTGTAACGGTGAAGAGTACGAATCAAAATGGTTTCCCGCACTGACGGAAATGGTGGGTAAAGAATATCTGGATACAGAAGGTCAGCATTTATCTCATAAGCCAATTCCGACATGCCTGCGTAACCATGCATTTATCAATGAGGTGAATGCTGGTCGTGGTCCTATCCACATGGTGACTATGGAAGCCTTCCAGGATCCGCATATGGAAGAGATCGGCTGGCATAACTTCCTCGGTATGACCATTGGTCAGGCCGTATTATGGGCGGCAACCGATGTCAATCCGAAGTACGAGAACCCGGAACTGACAACCTCCGAGCCATACGTCATGGGTTCCCACGCGACCGGTAGTGGTGCCTGGTGTTCCGGCCCCGAAGATATATCTCCTGACGAATACTTCTGGGGTTACAACCGTATGACCACAATTGAAGGCCTGTTCGGTGCCGGTGACGCCGTCGGCGGTACCCCGCACGCATTCTCTTCAGGTTCATTTACAGAAGGTCGCCTGGCTGCCAAGGCTGCCTGTAAATACATTGACGATGGCAAGGCCGAGGGTATTCGTGTTTCAGAGGAGCAGATCGATCGTCGCAAGAAAGAGGTCTTCAAACCGATGGAACACTACAAGGTTTACCGCAATGAGATCACTGCGGGTAGTGTTAATCCTAATTACATCAACCCGCGCCAGGGCCTGGATCGCTTACAGAAACTGATGGACGAGTACGCCGGTGGTGTAATAGTTAACTACATGACCAACGACAAGCTTTTGCACATCGGTCTGAAGAAACTGAAGATTCTGGAAGAGGATCTTGAGAAGGTTGCCGCAGAGAACATCCACGAACTGCTGCGTGCATGGGAACTGAAGCATCGTCATCTTGCCTCTGAGTCTGTCGTGCATCATACCCTGTTCCGTAAGGAAACCCGTTGGCCAGGTTACTACTACCGTGGTGACGCAATGAAACTGGATGATGAGAACTGGCATGTACTGACTGTTTCCCGTCGTGATCCAAAGACTGGCGAATACACTATGGAAAAAGCGCCTTGCTACCACATCGTAGACGAGGACGAGTAATCCTCCGAATCACTTAAGGTAGCGCGCTCCACGCCTCCCTGAGTGACATAAAAAAGATCAACATTCATGTTGGTCTTTTTTTATTTGCAGCATTGTTGTCTAATTATATCCCTCTCCCCCGGGAGACAGGGTTATCGGCAACCGACGGTTGTTTTTTCCAGAGAGTATGTATGAATATTATTGACAAGACCGATGAAGAACTTCAGGCAATTGCTTTTCCCATGTGGGATGACCTGATTAAGTACTCCAATAAAGGACAGTACGGTAAATTTATTCTGAACTTTTCCTATGACCTATTGCTTGGTCTAAATGAGATGGAAGTCGGTAAACAATTTGCCAAGAGTGAGCTGACGCGTAACCTGTCACCGGAATATGATTTTCTAGGCTATATCCGTCGTGGCGAGCATGTGACATGCCTGTTCAGGGTACGCAGTACCAAGAAAGAAGGTGAATGGCTGGGACGTATGGTCATCGGCTATGAAAGAGGTGAAGTCAAGATATTTGCGGCTTCGGTTTTCTAAAGGGTTGAAAGTTATGAGTAACGAGACGATTGCAGACGGCAAGTATGTCGAGGTGACCTACAAGGTTATCGACCAGAATTCTGGTGGTGTACTGACACAGGTGGAATTTCCAATCGGTTATGTGCATGGCACAAACGAGATACTGGCGCCTGCGGTTATGAAGGAACTGGAAGGAAAAAAACAAGGCGAAGTGATTGAAGTGCCGATCGACTGTAATCAGTTATATGGGCCACGCGACGAGTCCCTGGTGATTACCGATCGCATTCAAAATGTCCCTGAAGAATATCGCGAAGTCGGTCTGTCCATTTTGATGGAAAGCGATACGGGACAGACCAAAAGTTTTCTGGTTACCCGTATCGATGCAAAATCGGTGACCATCGACGGCAACAATCCACTGTGCGGTCGTGAAGTCATCTTCCGATTAGAGATATTGCTGGTTCGTGACGCGACGGATGAAGAAATCGAGTTTGGCGGCAAGATAGAAGAAGGCCCCGATCTCAAGGGTGTCACCCAAGTGCCGATTAACTAGCCCGCATATGTCACCAATTTCCTACTGCGGACGCCGCAAAGCGCACTGTGGCACGCCGTACTCCCGTCGGCCCGCTAAACGTAGTATCAACTACGCCGGCGCGGACCTCTGGTCCGTGCGGCCCGCCACAGCGTCTTTGCGATGTCCTCGCTACGTAAATCGGTGACATATGCGGGCTAATCAATCTGGTCTCGCGAGAAAGTCATGACTGAACAAACCTTGCTCGCCGAAGGCGAAGCCTGTCGCTTCTGCCTATCCAGATCCGGACGTCGTACTATGATCGAGGGGAAATATGGCTTTGCTGCCTGGGACCGGCATCCGGCCAGTGAGGGGCATTTTCTCGTCATCCCGTACCGGCATGTTGCCGATTACTTCGATATTAACGATGGCGAACGCGAAGAATTGTGGAGCCTCGTCGCCGAAGGAAAGAAATTAGCCGACGAAAAGTATAATCCCGATGGCTATAATGTCGGAATCAACGTCGGCAAATGGGCCGGGCAGTCGATTCCCCATGTGCATATTCATGTTATTCCCCGCTACAAGGGAGACGTGGAAAACCCGAAAGGCGGAGTACGTGGCGTCATCCCCCAAAACAAGCTCTACACGTTCAAACCGGATTAGCGCAACCGAACAGGATCAAGGACGTTTAGGCGTTTCGTATTTGATCTCTTTTTGAAATGATTCCCAGATAGTTTCATAACCGACGAAGCCTTTTTCATTGGCTTGCATCTGGCGGGTAACTACATAGCGTGACTTGCCATCGGGAACTTCCGGTCTGGTCTTCTTTTGTTCGCTCATAAATAACCTATATCTATCAATTTAACTGTTGAAATCCATCCGGGATAGAGAGCACATAAACCTGTCACTCCACGCCATCCAGGGTCAAAAATACGGCTTTTTCAAGACTGCGAATTATATCAATAAGCCGACAAGAATTCACATCAGTCCTTTTTATGCGTTGAACACCGTATTGAATGGGATTCGTGGTTTGTGCATTATACTTCAAAAGGTCATAATCATCAGGAATGATAATAATTTCAGCCAGGTACACTAGTGACTATGAAACTGGTACAAAAGCAATTTTTAAAAGGCAGCAGGGAATTCGAAATTGTAGATGATACGGTTAATGTTCGGATTAGAACGCCGTTTAAAGAAGAAAAAATGACCGTGGTGCTGACAGTTCTAAATCCTGAGCCCGTCGTGAATAAACCGTTCCTGGAGTTTCATAGCCGCGTTAAATGCGGTCCATTGCTGTCTCTGGTTTTAGATAAACCCGATACCGAAACTTTTAATGCCTTTGTCAATGAACTAAAACAACGAGCACGAGAGGAATACAATGCATTTGCGGGACTCAAGGCTGGTTCTCGGCCTGAAAGACTCGCTGGGAACGTTTATGAGGAGCCTCCGAACTTTGACGAACCCGCGAAAAATCAGCCTGGAAAGACCGGGAAACCGGTTAGTATCGCGAATGTCGACAGTGCAATCCAGATGCTGAAACAGCATTTGGATGTCGAAGAGATCACACCGTTGCTCACTGCCCTGGAAGCACTAAGAGAGGATCCGGAAAATGAATCCTGTTTCGATCAATTGGTAAAGTCATTCGATGATCTGGGGCCACGGCAAGGCGCTGTTTTAACCTATGCACCATATGTCAGTGTTCTGTTGTCTGATGACCCGTTCGGATATTAATAACTTTAAACTCTTTATCTTTTGCGGATTAAACTCAGCTTATTGCACAGTATTAAGTCAAAGTATAAGAAAAATCGAAATATGACTTAACGGGAGTATTTTCTTAAGTTTTCAATTGTGATCTGTGTTGCTGAATTTTTCTCAGCATTTCACTCATAATTTTGGGGTTGCCGGACACCACCTGTCCGAGTTCGAGATAATTATCGTTACCCTCGTAGTCGGTGGTAATGCCGCCGGCTTCGCGCACGATGAGAGCACCGGCCGCGATATCCCAGGCACTAAGTCCAGATTCCCAGAATCCGTCGAGCCGACCCGCGGCGACGTAGGCGAGATCGAGCGCTGCCGATCCGGCACGACGTATGTCGGCTGCCGTGGAGAAAAATTCGCTAAAAATTCGCAGAAATTCATCGAACTGATCATGATTCTTGAACGGGAAACCAGTGCCGAGCAGGGCGCCCCGGGTCGACGTGACGCGACTGACTCGAATGCGCTTATTGTTTAAAGTCGCACCGTCGCCACGACTGGCTGCAAATATTTCCTGTTTGATCGGGTCGTAGATGACGGCATGTTCCAGGCGTTCTTTATGCTGGCAAGCGATCGAGACCGAAAAATGCGGGAACCCGTGCAGATAGTTGGTGGTGCCGTCGAGCGGGTCGATTATCCATCGGTAATCTTCGCTGCCTTTGATTTCGTCCGATTCCTCGGCGAGTATGCCGTGGCCGGGAAATGAGCTCAGCAGGGTCTCAATAATTTTTTCTTCGGCCTGTCGATCGACTTCACTGACAAAATCGTTAGGGCCTTTAAGCTCGACTTTGAGGTCGGGCAACTTGTTCATTTTGCGGACAATATGATCTCCGGCACTTCGCGCGGCTCGAATTGCAATATTCAACATGGGTTGCATGGCGCTACTATCCGGTGGGGTCTGGTAAAGGCGCGCAGTCTAACAAACGGCCCTCGATTTAACCAGAATTAGATAGGCATGGACGAGGACTAGGTTTGAGTGGTCAACATGGCCACTTACGGATATCCTGTCGAGCGCATATCGATACACTGACACCAATGGCACTTACTTAAGGCCAAAATCGTCATCCCGGGCTTGACCGAAGCGTCGGACCGCCGGGATCCATAGAGCGCTGAATTGCGGCTCGGAGGCCGCAATGACGAGTTCTAAAAGCTTAAGTAAGCGCCATTATACGCTGGCACTGCATTATGGATTTAACCAATATTGACATCGTGATGGTAGGGACGACACACCCGGGTAATATCGGCGCGGCTGCCAGGGCGATGCATAACATGTGTGTTTCGAACCTGGTACTGGTAGATCCGAAGTGTCCTGTCGACGAAATTGCTTATGCGCGAGCCTCGGGAGCCGACACCATTCTGGATAACAGCCGCAGCGCTGAGAGCCTGCAGGAGGCAGTTAAGGATTGCAGTCTGGTAATAGCCGCCAGTGCCCGTGTACGTTCCTTGCCCTGGCCAGAAATGACCCCGCGCCAAACCGCCGAAAAGATTTGTGATCTGGGTGGGCAATCCCGGGTTGCGCTGGTGTTTGGACGCGAGCATTCGGGCTTAACCAACGAAGAATTACAGATCTGCCGCTACATGGTCAATATTCCGGCCAATCCCGATTTTAGCTCACTCAATGTCGCTTCGGCGATACAGCTAATTTGTTACGAAATCTTTAGTTTAAACCAGAGCCCGACCAGACCGCGGCATACCAGTGTCGAGGAATCTGCCGCTACCAGCCAGGAGGTTGAAGGTTATTTTCAGCATCTCGAGCAGGTAATGACCACGACAGAATTTCTCGATACTGAGAATCCGGGTTTACTCATGCAAAGATTACGCCGCCTGTATCAGCGGCTCGAGTTGAGCAAAAATGAAGTTAATATCTTGCGTGGTATTCTCAGTTCAGTGGAAAAATACAAAGCAAGCTCCTAGCAGTCTCATCAAGGTTACAAATCGTTACAATAGGTTACCTGGTTGAAAAGCTCGCGCTGCCATCGACGGTTAAAATTGACGGCGTAATTAACTAGTCCCTGGAGACAAAAATGAAGAAATCAGCAAAATACATCACTATAGCTATCGTTGCACTCGGTGTCACATCGGCGGCGTTTGCCTTTGGATCTCACGGCTGGCGCATGAGCCCTGAAGACAGGGCCGAATTCATGACGGGGAAGATCTCCGAAAAACTGGAATTGAATACAACACAACAACAGAATTTACAGGCACTGTCAGCCACAGTTCTGGATATCATGAATGATGTTCGCTCGGGTCGGACCGAGCATATGGAAACTGTGCAGCAGTTGTTGTCCGAGCCGACACTGGACCAGGCGAAGGCGCTGGAGATTATCAGGCAAAAAACCGAGATGGTTAATGCTAAAGCACCCGAGGTTGTTGCCTCGATTGCCGGCTTTCTCGATTCCCTGGATGATGCGCAAAAACAGCAACTACGTGAGCATATGAAAAATCGTATGCATCATCGTCACCAGGAACACTAGTCTGGTGTGGGAAAGCAACCTCTACTGTACGAGGTTGCTTCTTGCACTTATGATTTAGGATTCGCCCGTTTTTTAGAAACAAAACATGAAAAAGCTGTTACTAATCGATGATGACGAAAAGCTTGCGGAACCGCTGCAGGTGTATTTTTCAAGGTTTGATCTCGATCTTGAGAGTGAAACTCTGCCCCTGCAGGCTATTCATCGACTGCAGCGAGAGCGATTTGAGCTGGTAGTACTTGATATTATGTTGCCCCAGATCGATGGCTTTGAAACCTGTCGCAGAATTCGGCAATTTAGCGATATTCCGATAATTATGCTGACCGCGAGGGGAGAGGTAATGGATCGCGTGGTCGGGCTTGAACTAGGGGCGGATGATTACCTGCCGAAACCTTTTGAACCACGCGAACTTGTTGCCCGCATCCAGAATATTCTTAAGCGAAGCAAGGATACCGGTAATCGTGAACTGTTCGAGATTGGTGATATCAGGATTGATTTGAACAAAAAAACGGTCGAGAAGAATGGCCGGAATGTTGATATTACTTCGAGTGAGTTCAATTTATTGGCCCTGCTGATTCAAAACCAGGACCGGGTTTTTAGCCGGGACGACATTATGCATGAGCTCAGGGGAATCGATACGCATATTTATAGCCGGGCCATCGACGTCCTGGTCAGCCGGTTACGCCAAAAATTACAGCGACCAGAGCTAATCAGGACAGTTCGTGGTGCCGGCTACCAGTTTATAGCTCGCTAATGTTCAGAAAATTCCGAGATTACCTGCGGTTAAAGCGCCAGAGCCTGGTTTTCAGACTGCTGTTCTATTTCGTGTTATCGATGGTTGTTGTTGCATTTATTCTGGCCTTCAATTTTTCCAGCCGAATCAAACCCCACCTGAAAAATGATTTATTACCAAACCTGGCTCGCTATATCGAG
>QNFD01000087.1 GCA_003645435.1 Gammaproteobacteria bacterium
ACCAACGCCGATGAAGCCAACTACGACCTTTCCGGCCACATAAAATACCGCTCGGTACGCACCGATTACCCCAGCGACAGCCTGTTCCAGGATTTTATCGATGACCCGGCCTGGGATAACAATGCCAATTTACGTCTGAACGGGACTGCGCAGAAAGGCGCCTGGAGCGGGCGCGCCGACTACCAGTTGTTCACGCTGCACGGCGACAGCATCAAGCTTTATCAACAACACCCGGGGCTGGGTTTACTACCCGGCGGGGTGCCGGATGATCGATTCCGGGTGATGGATTTGACGCACATTATCAATGAATCTGACGGATCGGTTACCGGGCATCGGCTTGACCGCTTTTATTTTGACCACATCACCGAACAGACCGTTGTTCGTGTTGGCCGGCAGGCCATCTCCTGGGGCAATGGCCTGTTCTATAACCCGATGGATATATTCAATCCATTCGACCCGGCCGCAATCGACAAGGAATACAAGGTCGGAGATGACATGGTTTACGGTCAGTACCTGCTCGAAAGCGGCAATGACTGGCAGGCTGTCTGGGTAGGACGACGAGACCTGCAGGGTGACGTGACTTCTGATGTCACCTCAACCGCCGCCAAGTATCACGCTTTTGTCGGTGAATTCGAAGTCGATGCCCTGCTCGCTCAACACTACGATGCCCCGACCGCGGCGATCGGTGGTGTCGCTAATGCTGGTGGCGGAATTGTACGTGGTGACATCGTTGCGACCAATGCCGAAACCGATAACTTTCTCAGCGGCGTGCTTAATTACGCTTACTCCTGGGTTGGTTTTGACAAGAATATGAGCGGTGTGGTCGAGTATTATTACAATGGATTTGGCATCAGTAACGGCGACTACAGTCCATCCAACCTGGCCAACAATCCGGAACTGCTAAAACGTCTGGCCCGTGGTGAAATCTTTACCCTGGGGCAAGACTACCTGGCAGCCGGGGTTACCATTGAGATGTCGCCGCTGTGGTTGTTTAATCCAACACTATTCAACAACCTCAACGACCATTCGGGCTTGCTGCAATTAACCAGCCTGCACGACATTAAGCAGGACATGCAGTTGATTCTGGCGCTTAATTTGCCTTATGGGAAGACCGGTACCGAGTTTGGTGGTATTGATTCTGGAGTGCCTGGCAGACCGTGGAACGTGGGCGCTTCGGCGTTTTTGCAGTTGGCTTGGTATTTTTGAAGTTTGTTATTTACCCCCTCACCCCAGCCCTCTCCCCCAAGGGGGCGAGGGGGAAAACAGCGTTATACTCCCTCTCCCTTGAGGGAGAGGGCAGGGGTGAGGGGCGCGTTATTAAAGGTACACACCGACCGATACTGATATGATCGGCCCGTCCAAAAAAACTACTAATCCCTGATCATGCCGAAACGATATACCCATGCATCATTGATGCAATTTTCCACCGCATTGTTCGAGGCCGCGGGCCTTAGTATCGATCGGGCCGAGGTGATAGCATCAGTTTTTCTCGAAGCTGACCTGCTCGGCTTCACCACCCACGGCATGAACCGGGTAGCAAGTAACCTGAAATGGTTGCAGAAAGGCAAATCCAGAATTGACGGTGAGCCAATTGAGCTTACCGATTGCGGTAACCTGTTCAACTGGGACGCTGATTTTCTACCCGGACCCTGGGTGGTAACGAAGGCGATCGAGCAATGCATGGAGCGTGTCGCCGAGCGCGGAATTGTCTGCGCGACAATTCGACGGAGCCAGCATATTGCCTGTCTTGGCGCCTATTGCCCGCAAATAGCCGAGGCTGGTTATGTTGCTTTAATCACCTGTTCGACACCCAATGAAAAAACGGTTTCGCCCTATGGCGGTATCGATCCGGTGTTCTCGGCCAATCCGCTGGCTTTTGTCGCGCCCGGTGGCGATTACCCGATGTTGTTCGATATCAGCATGTGCATTACCGCTGGCGGTTACGTCAATCGCGCCTTGCGTGAGGGTGAAAGGTTACCAGGCAAGTATCTAAAAGATCACAACGGCGTAGTCAGCGATGATCCAGCCGTTTTCTTCACCGATCCACCGGGCAGCATCATGCCGATCGGTGGTCTCTCGCATGGTTATAAGGGTTATGCGCTGACACTAATGACCGAGATTCTGAGCATGGCGCTCGGCGGCTATGGTCGCGCCAATGACACTGTGGCAACCGATGGGGAAGCGAATTCGGTGTTCATCCAGATGATCGACCCTGAAGCTTTTGGATCGATCGACGATTTCAGGCAACAGGCTGAAAAGATCAAATCGATGTGTGAAAACAGCGCAGTCCGACCCGGCGATGATCCGGTCCGTGTCCCCGGTAAACGAGCCTGGCAAAGCCGCCAGGATCAATTGGCGAATGGGGTTGAGTTGTATCCGACCATACTGGAGGATTTAAAGCCCTGGGCGGAGAAGTTGGGTGTTGCGATGCCGGTGGAGATTTAGCTTTTTTCCCCCTCACCCCAACCCTCTCCCCGCTGGGGCGAGGGAGTTATAATGAGGATGTTTTGAGCTTTTAGCGCCCTCTCCCTGAGGCGGTGCGACGCTTCGCAGAGGGTTGGGGTGAGGGTGCATTCAACTCTTTTTCCCGCTGAGCCAGAATCATCACAATTCTTTCCAGCACTCCATCGGTATTCCCCAATACCTCATTATTCCAAAACCTGACCACCTGATATCCTTTCGATTGAAGGTATTCGGTTCGCTCGTCATCATAGAGTCTTGCTTCGGCGTGTTGCCCGCCGTCAATTTCGATTATTAACTTAAGTTCTGCACATACAAAATCTGCAATATAATGATCAAAGGGCATTTGCCTGCGAAACTTCCAGCCCTCCTGTTGGCGATTACGGATTTGCCGCCAGAGTCGATATTCGGCGTCGGTTGAGTTTACCCGGAGTTGTCTGGCTTTTTGTTTGATATCCATATCAATTTCCCTGCGTTGTTATTAATTTTCCCCCTTTTCTCCTTCTCCCCTCGGGGGAGAAGGCTGGGATGAGGGGGTTCTTTTAGACTCCCCCCTCACCCCTGCCCTCTCCCCAGCGGGGAGAGGGAGATAAAACCCTCACCAGCACAAATGTAATGCATCGAGGCAGCTGCTGGCCAGTTTCATGCTGCGCTCGGGGCTCCAGCCCTGGTCTTTGTCGGGGGTACCGCTGGCGTCTTTGAAGGGCATCTCGAGGGTCATCGCCTGGCAGTTGAAACGCTCGGCAAGTGCATTCGAACAGTAGCTCATGTTGGCCTTTCCCACGATATTGGGCGGGTAACCATGTTCGGTTTGAAAATCGGGATTGAGTCGTGCGAGTGTTTGTTTGTAATGAAAAAGCTTTGCCTCGCGGGATTCGTTCCAGCTCGGGACACCTTCAGTGCCGGCGATAAAGTTGTACGGCAAGGCCTCGTCACCATGTACATCGAGTACAAAATTGACGCCGGTGGTTTTCATTTTGTCGAACACGCAAAAAACTTCCGGGCTCATTTGCATGGTCGATGCGTGCCATTCGCGGTTCAGGTTGATGCCAGAGGCATTGGTGCGTAGATGACCGCGTCGACTGCCATCCGGATTCATGTTCGGCACCAGGTAAATCACCGCTTTACTCAGCAACTTTTTGACTACCGGGTCGTTCTCGTCGACCAGGCGATTGATCATGCCTTCCATCCACCATTCAGCCATGGTTTCACCCGGATGTTGGCGCGCTATCATCCATAACACTATCCTGCTGGTTTTGGGCGAACCAAAACACAGACAGTCGATTGGCTGACCGTCGAGAGTGCTGCCCAGGGTTTCCGCCTCGCAGTGGCCGCTGCTTTGAGCGAAGGCGATTAAATCGGCGTGACGTTCCATCGAGTAGGGCGCGAAGTAGGCAAAATAAACCTGGTCGTGGGTACTCTCGTGATTGATTACCAGTTTTTCGTCATCGAATTCGGTGTCGACACGGAACCAGTATTCACGATCGTAAGAGGCAACAGCACGGTAGTCTTTCCAGCCATCGGTGTAAGCGGCGCCGCCGGCGTTTTCGATCGTATACCTGCAGGCGATATCTTTTACGTTGGCGGCCCGAAAATAAAACCACTGGTAAAACTCGGACTCATTGTCTTTGCGTATATTGAGACGGACATGGTGGTCCTGAACGTGGTCGAGATATTCGATATTGCCGCCGTCGAAATCACTGGAAATAATCATGCTGTAACCCTGCTATTACGAATGTGAGAGAATATTGCTCATCTATCAAAATAATAACCCCGATTAACTCGATGCGCACATTTTTATTATTAATCCTGTTATTGCTATTGAACGCCTGCTCCGACCTGGGCTACTACTGGCATACCGCAAACGGTCATATGACGTTGATGAACAACCGCGTCGATATCGATGTCATGCTCGAAGATCCCGAACTCGAACCGAAACTGCGTGAGCGTTTGCGACTGGTTAAAGAGATACGCGATTTTTCGGTCGAGACACTATCCCTGCCAGAATCGGACAGTTATAACAATTATGTCCAGCTTGATCGACCTTATGCCCTCAAAAACCTGTTCGCCGCGACCGAGTTTTCTACCGATCTGCACGTCTGGTGTTATCCGATCGTGGGCTGCGCCAGTTATCGAGGTTACTATGATGAAGACCGGCTCGCCGGATATGTCGAGCAACTGAAGGCGCAAAATTTTGACACCTACATCGGCTTTGTGCCGGCTTATTCAACCCTGGGCTGGTTCGATGACCCGGTATTAAGCAGTTTTATCTACTGGCCGGACTATCGCCTGGCGGGCTTGCTGTTTCACGAACTCACTCATCAGCGCATTTTTATCGAAAATGATACGCGCTTTAACGAGTCGCTGGCAAGCGCGGTACAACAGGCGGGCACCGAGTTATGGCTTAAATCATCGAATCGCAGTGCGCAACAGGTTGAGTTCAGACGCTCGATCGAGTATCAGCGTGAAGTCGTGGGGCTAATCGAGCAAACCCGAGAAACCCTGACCGCGCTTTACCAGGGCGACCAGGATGAAACGATTAAACGCGTGCAAAAGCAGGTTATATTCGCCAACACCCGCGAAAGTTATGTCGCTCTAGCGCAGCGCCTGAATTATCGTGGTGGTTATGAAAGTTGGTTTGCGGGTGAGTTGAACAATGCCAAGCTCGGCTCGGTATCGGCATACCACGAGCAATTGCCGGCATTCCTGGCCATTCTGAAAGCACGGAATTATGACTTTAGCGCCTTTTTCGATACGGTCGAGGGTATTAGCGAACTGGAAAAGGCTGAACGCGATGCCTGCCTGACGCTATGGTCTGCGGGTAAGCTGAGCGGTGACGAAAATTGTGCGCTGGATTCCTGAGCTAGTCGTAATGCTCGACGACTATTTGACGATCGTGCTGAAGCGCTGGTATGCGCCTGCGCGCGCTTTCGACTTTAGTCAGGTCGATTTCAGCCATGATAATGCCAGGCTCGGGGCCGCCATCGGCGAGTATTTCACCCCAGGGATCGACTATCAGCGAATGTCCATAGGAAGCGCGCTTGTCGACATGATGGCCACACTGGTTGGGCGCAATGATGTAGCAACCCGTTTCGATTGCCCTGGCACGAACCAGGGTATGCCAGTGTGCCTCGCCGGTGGTCTGCGTAAAAGCTGCTGGAATGGTGATAAACTCCGCGCCGGATTGCGCCAGGGCCCGGTATAAAGCAGCAAAACGTAAATCATAGCAAATCGTCATGCCAAGCTTGCCCCAGGGAGTACCCGCTACCACTGCCCTGTTTCCCGCTGCTATCACGTCCGATTCAGAATAAGACTCCCCATTCGAAAGCTTGATATCGAACATGTGCAATTTGTCGTAACGCGCAACAATTTCTCCCTGTCCGTCGAGTAACAGGCTGCGATTGACGATGCCGTTGTCGGGATCCTTAATCAACTGCGATCCGACCAGGATCCAGGTTTCGAATTCACGTGCGGCGGCCCGAAAAGCGGCTAAACCGGCATCACGGTCTTCCTCAAAACAACTGGCGGGTATTTGTTCATTATCAGGTTCGATCAGGCCAACGGTTTCGGGCAGGATAACGAAAGCAGCGCCGGCAGCCACCGCTTCACCGATGCGTTCACAAACCCAGGTAATATTGGTGGCAATATCTCGTGTCGCGGTGTTCTGTATACAGGCGGCAAGAAAAGTCGACATTTATATATCTCAAACTATCGCAGGAACATCCACCTTAGCATATTTATGGAATTAGCCAATAGCCGCAGGGGTTAACTAATTACGGCGGTTAAACCCTATAGAAAATGTGAATTTTAAAATGGCTCAATTGTTGATAGAATCAATCGGACTATGTCAGTCACTTCTACAATGCCCGGCAATCCCGAAAACCAGCTTGTCGACCGCTTTGGTCGTACGGTTAACTATATTCGCCTGTCGGTAACCGATCGTTGCGATTTACGCTGCGTCTATTGCATGCCGGAAAAAATGAAGTTTGTGCCGCGTACGCAGTTGCTAACCCTGGAAGAAATGGAAACCGTCGGCCGCGCATTTATTAGTCTCGGCGTCGACAAGATACGTATCACCGGCGGTGAGCCGCTGGTGCGAAAAAATATTCTTCAGCTGTTCAACAACCTGGGTTCGATCGAAGCGCTAAAGGACTTAACCCTGACCACGAATGGCACACAGTTAAAGAAATACGCACGCTCACTGAAAAACGCGGGTGTCACTCGCATCAATGTAAGCCTCGACACCCTGAATGCCGATCGTTTTCATAAGATGACCCGTATTGGTGACCTCAAGACCACGCTCGATGGCATCGATGCCGCAGTCGCCTGTGATTTCGAGCAGATCAAGCTCAATAGCGTGGTTTTGAAGAACCAAAATCACGATGAAATGTTTGACCTGGTCGCCTATGCGATTGAGCGCGGCATAGATGTCACCTTTATCGAGGAAATGCCGCTCGGCGAGAACACCCATCATGATCGCGCCGAGGCCTACTACTCCAGCGACGAGATTCTCGAAGACCTTCGCCAACATTACGAAATTCTGCCGGCGACGAAACAAACCGCCGGGCCGACCCGTTATTTCCGTCTCGGCGAACATGAAAATACCCACGTCGGATTTATCTCACCGCATAGCCATAATTTTTGTGAAAGCTGTAATCGCGTGCGCGTTACTGCCGAGGGTATGCTTCTGCTTTGCCTGGGGCAGGAACATTCGGTTGATTTGCGCCACGTTATTCGTGCTAACCCGGGCGATCGACAAGCCCTGGAACAGGCGCTTATCGATTCGATGGAAATCAAACCCAAGGGCCACGATTTCAATCTGAATTCACAAACCATTCTGTTACGCCACATGAATTTGACCGGCGGCTAAGATCATGTCCTCCACCGTTGGTAAGCAGTCACGGCGCCTGCCGCAACTAACCAACGCCGGCCTCGACGCAACTGCCAGCGTCATTTCCTATAACGAGTATAACGAAGCCGTCGATGGCTCGGTTGCGGTCGAACGCGCACTTACGATATACCTCGACAAACGCGAGGTTGTCACCTTAATGACCCTGGGCAACCACCCCGAGTTACTGATTCTGGGCTGGTTACACAATCAACGCCTGATCGAGGATATCGAGGCGATCAATGCGATACAGGTCGACTGGGAAACCGAGTCGGTGGCAATCACCACGCACGAGGGCGTTGAAAACCTTGATGACAAACTAAGCCACAGGACCGTCACCACCGGCTGCGGTCAGGGCACCATGTTCGGCGATCTGATGGATAACATCGACAAGGTAAAGCTGCAACAACCGATACTCAGACAGTCCGCCATTTATGCATTACTGAATACGCTCAACGAACATAACGAGGTTTACAAAAATGCCGGTGCGGTTCATGGCTGTGCGCTATGCAGCGACGACTTCGGTATCGAGCAGTTCATCGAAGATGTCGGCCGCCATAATGCAGTCGACGCCATCGCCGGTTACATGTGGCTGAACGATTTGGCTGGCCACGGAAAACTGTTTTATACGACCGGACGCCTGACCTCGGAAATGGTAATCAAAGTCGCCTTAATGGGTATCCCGGTATTGTTGTCTCGTTCCGGAATTACTCGAATGGGACTCGATATAGCGCAAAAAGTCGGCGTCACCTTGATCGCACGGGCCAAGGGTCGGCATTTCATGGTTTATCATGGACGCGAGTTTATCGAGTTTGATGCCGTGCCGGCGGCAAGGCCTGTGTCGCAAAAGAAAGCCAGGTAGCCCCTTCTCCCCTCCGGGGAGAAGGTTGGGATGAGGGGGTCAATCTTGAATCTACCCCTCACCCCTGCCCTCTCCCCAGAGGGGCGAGGGAGTTGAACATTACTCCCGCAATCTCAGTATTAAATCTACCAAATTAGCTGTGTTCGACAATTCAGTTGTTTGCTAATCAATTGAGTCCAGGCATCCTTACGGGCAATTCGGCGACCTTTGTGCTACTCCCGGACCAATAACTTGATAGAACCCTTCTCATAATATGAATGGCTCAAGACTTTTTTTAAACGATTCAACGAACTCAAGGGTGATAATCGAGCGAGGCTTGTATGCCGGGTAGAGGATATTGATTTTAAACGGGATAACCGGCTCAAACGGACGGATAACCAGACCTTCGCTCTGGTATTCTCGTGCATCGATTTCACTGACCACCGCGACACCATAACCTTCGGCCACCATAATACAGGCCGGTGCAAACTGGCGTGATTCGACAAGCGCATTAAACTCCACCCCATCTACATGGAAGGCTTGCTGGAGAGCACGATAAAGATAATGGTCCCGGTTTGTCACGATCAGGGGAATACCATTTAGGTCCTTCGCACTCACTATCTTCTTCTTTGCCAGCGCATGCCCTTTGGGTGCGATACAAACCGTGCGTATTAACACCTCTTCTGATTCAATCGCCGGGGATTCCTCAAACTCTTCCGATAGACCCACATCGAATTGTTGCGCCGAAATCCATCCCTGAATTCTTTCTGGCGAGCGTGGTTCCAGTGTCAGGGACATGCCCGGCCGTTCCTTGAGAAATCGTGCCAGAACCCGTGGCAATAACGACGTCGCAAAACCGGGCAGACAGGTGATGCGCAGATGTCCCCTTTTTTGGTCCTGGAGATCTTCTGTCAGTCGGGATATGTGGTTCA
>QNFD01000088.1 GCA_003645435.1 Gammaproteobacteria bacterium
CGTCTTTGGTAATTCGAGCATATCCCATATCGTCTTAGCCCAGGGACCCGCACCAATTATTACCATATCGCAGCCAATTTCACCCTTGTCGGTTTCGACCGCCTTGATCGCTGCACCAGCCGAGTCGCTTTTGAAACCGGTGACAGTGCAGCCGGTGAGAATTCGAACCCCTTCGTTCTCGGCTTTTGTGGCGAGCGCGTACATGGCTTTGGTGTTATTCGCATAACCGCCGCGTTTTTCATGCAATACCGAGGTAATACCAGTAGCCTGCCAGTCGTGGAACAGGGTCTTCATGTAGTCGGAAGATTCTTTTTCACCTTCGATGAAGGTTGACTCATAGCCTATGTCTTTTTGCTGTTGGGCAATGGTGGCGACATCCGCGTGCATGCTCTCGGGGCTGATTTGCATATAACCTACCGGGTGATAGCTGTAACCCTCGGGATCCGTTTCCCAGACGCCGACACTGTGCGCCATCAGTTCGCGCATCGCGGGTTGAAAATAGTTATTCCGAACAACGCCACAGGCAATGCCTGAAGCACCCGCGGCAATACCGCCCTTATCGACAATCAAAATGTCGCGACCGTCACCTTTACCCTGCGCTTTCAATTGCTGCGCGAGGTGATAGGCGGTACTCAGGCCATGAATGCCTGCTCCGATTACCAGATACTTAACATGTGATGGGATTGCCATTGGTCACCTTGGATGTGTGTGAATTTGTGTGACATACCAGCGTCGCCGAATAGACAGGCAATCAGATATGTGGTGGTGACAGAATATCTGAATTAAATATGACGCCGCCAAACAGGAACGACCCATCGGCAGAAAATTACGACATGGAAATATTGTTTTGCAGCGGGTGCTTTATTTGCTGTTTGCCCAGGGTGCCTCTGATTTAGAGGCCCTCACCCCTGCCCTCTCCCAGAGGGAGAGGGAGTATACTTTCCTAATTCCTTTTGCATGAAAATGCTTAGCGGATCGGCCTGGTAATCACCGTAAGGCCCGCAACGCTTATATCCCAGGCTTTCATACAGGCCGATCGATTCGGGCTGATTAACCCCGGTTTCGAGTCGGCATAGGCCAATCCCGGCGTCAATTAAATATTGCTCGAGGGCCTGCATGACCACACGTGATACACCCTGCCCCCGATGGTGCGGGTCGACGAAGAGGTTTTTTATTTCACCATAAGGCGAAGACGTATCGATCTTCTTTACCGCACCTATACCCATCAATACCTGCCCTTGATAGGCCCCGATAAAGTAGATATTGGCGGCCAGTAACGCCTGCGCATCTTCCTGGTGGATACTTTCCGCCGGGTATAATCCTGCCTGGTACTGCTGTGATTGCTGAACTAATTCAACAACATCACCTGAGATAACTTCAATGGGATGGATTTTCATAAGGTACTAGTACTCTAAAATCGTAATGAAAGGCAGCTTAAACCGCCATCTAGTTTCCGAAACTCTGATACATCCAGTTCGATGACCGTATAACCCATCTTTCGGATCATCTCGGCACTTTGCGGGAAACCCGCCGCCACCAGCACTCGATCATTAATCCAGACACAATTGGCCGCATAGCGCTCGGCTTCATCAATCTGTAGCTGCTTAAAATCAGCAAATTCAGCCTTATCGCAAAGTTCACCGGTCACCACCAGATTATTGTCTTCTAGATAGGACACGGATGATTTTAAATGCAACGACTCGCTAATCGGCACCATTGAACCGTTATAACCATAGGCCTGCAAAAGCTTAATCATTTGCGTCGCGCCGTCTCGATTAGTCCTTTCCGACAGACCGATGTAACAGAAATCGCCAACCATCATGATATCGCCGGCATCGACCGTACCCGGCGCCTGAATGGCTTCGACCCTGTCATAATGTTTTTTTAGCTGGCTCGCAACCGCGTTCACTTCACCCTGACGTGATGCAGCACCCGGATTGGTCACGATTGCACAGCGCGGCATTAACAGTGCTGTATCTTCGATAAACATCGAATCCGGGAAATGTTCGTCGGCTGCCATTACTTCCACGATCAAACCACAGGATTCCAACGCGGCGATATATTGTTGATGCTGTTCCAGCGCCAGTTGGTAATCAGGCTCGCCCAATCCTGCCGTGGTGATTCCATTTACCAGGCTTTTCGCCGGTGTTCTTACTATTGCTTTACTAAACATGTTTTACCTTCGATTAACTGGTTGTTCGACCACTAGCTGGCCCTGTAATCACTAACCGCCAGTCGGATTCGCGTGACTGCCTGTTCGACCCGTGAACGTGGACAGCCAAAATTAAGGCGCATAAACCCATCGTCACCAAATTCCCTGCCGGCCGATAAACCTACCCCGGCCTTCTCGAAGAACGCTTCTGGATGGTCAAGCTTGAGTTCTGAAACATCGATCCAGGCCAGGTAGGTGGCCTCGGTAATATCGAGCCTGAGGCCAGGGATTTGGTTGATTTCGTGCTCCAGGTAATCCCGGTTTGCGCGCAGGTAGTCGACCTGCTGATGATTCCAGTAATCACCCGATTCGTAAGCCGCCTGCGTGGCGGTATAACCGAGTATGTTGACATAAGGCACTATGCCCTTGCTCGCTTTTTTAAAACGGCTACGTAATTCACGGCTCGGAATAATTGCGAACGAGCAACCAAGCCCGGCCGTATTAAAAGACTTGCTTGTCCCCATTAAGGTAATGGTGCGTTTAGCAATGTCTTCGTTCAGCGATGCAACGGGTACATGTTCGAGGCCTGGTTCAAGGATAAGATCACTATGGATTTCATCCGAACATATGATCATATCCCGCGTCACTGCGATTTCGGCCAACCGCGTTAACTCATCCCTGTTATATACCGATCCACCCGGATTCTGAGGATTGCAAAATAATAGTAACCTCGCATCAGGAGAAATATGCTGCTCAAGCCATTCGAGATCCAGCACCCAGCGTCGATGGTTTTGAACCATGGGCACCGGTCTACCAACACGCCCGCTCAACTCCGGCGCATCGCTGAAAGGCGGGTAAATCACCGAGGGCACAAAGACTGAATCGCCGGCTTTGCCATTGCAACGACAGGCTAAATTCAGCCCATTCACAACCCCTGGAACCCAGACCAGCCATTCTGGCTTTATGTCCCATTGATAAAGCCGCTGCATGCGTTCAACGACAAGCTCGACGAGTCTTTTTGACGCGTGCGAATAACCGAAAACAGCATGATCGATACGTCGATGCAAAGCCTCGATGATCTCGGCAGCGACCGGGAAATCAGTGTCCGCAACCCACATCGGTAGAATATCGGTACCGCGGTATTTATCCCATTTATTGCTATCTGTATTAGTACGGTCAACCAGTTGATCAAAGTTGATTTTTTTCGTCATCCTGGGAGTTTGTCCACGCTCATTATATTATCATTTGATAGCGTGATCATATGCGAAAAATGTAATTTCAGCCAAGCATAACCTGCTTGTGATTTCACCCCTCAAGTTCTGTCGCATCAACCGTTACTCGTTTACCTTGCACTTTGTAAGGCGATATTGTACAAAGGCTCTGTAAAAAATAACAAATACATCCGAGCGAGCCTGTCTTGTATAACCGGATTAAAGGCAATATAAATCTATCCTTTTGATCCCGGATATCCTTGATATTCATAATAATAGTTCTAAAGCGATGCGATAGAACAAACCGAGGATTTATCATGAAGTTAACAAAATCTCTACTCAGCGCTGCACTGATTGCTTTACTGTCAATTGGTATGGCCCAGGCCGGAGAGGTGCTTGACAGCATCATGGCCAAGAAAACAATCATGGTTGCGACCGATGCTAACTGGCCGCCGCAATCTTTTATCAACGACAAGAATGTAATGGACGGATTCGATGTCGATGTTGCGCGCGAAATTGCCAGGCGCCTGGGCGTGGAGATAGAGTTCATCACGCCTAGCTGGGATATCATTACCGCAGGCAACTGGAACGGTCGTTGGGACATGCATGTCGGTTCGATGACACCGACTAAGGTACGTGCCAAAAAGCTGGCGTTCCCCGCGGTCTACTACTACACCCCGGCAGCGGTAGCTGTTCACAAGAGCTCCAAAATTTCCAGCGTAACCGCATTGAGCGGTAAGAAGGTTGGTACCGGTACTGGTACAACTTTCGAACTTTACCTACAAGGGGATCTTGCTATCGACGCCGCCGGCGCGCCGAAATTCGATTACCAGATCAGCAATCCCGAAATCAAGTCGTATGAAACCTCGACCATCGCACTGGATGATTTGCGTTTAGGCGACGGTGTACGCCTGGATGGCGTGGTCAGCAGTTTGCCAGTGTTCCTGGAGGCGATCGAAAATGGATACCCGATTAAAGTCGTTGGCGATCCAATTTTCTACGAGCCACTGGCGGTCACAATCGATCTTGGCGATGCGGAGCTGAACGACAAGTTGAAAGAAATCATTTCCTGGATGCGTAAAGATGGCACCCTGACAAAGATTTCGAAGAAATGGTATGGAGTCGATTACGCAACCACCGATTAAGTACAACCAGGCATAAATCTGTAAGCGGGGGAAAATTTTGATTCAGGATACGGTAACCGAGGAGCTATTACTTAGAAAACCTCGATTTGTATTTATCATATTTGCCCTCGCCTGCATTGGTTTTATCATCATTGACCCATCGCAATCCGCGGTGGGTCATTTTCTCGCACCGGTAATCGGTGATCCCGCTGAAAGCGGCTTTCACGGCCGCTTCGTCACCTCGTTCACACTCGCGCTGCTATTCGTCCTGAACCTGATCGCAATCAGTTTATTACCCGCATTTCGCTACCAGGTTATCGTCGTCTGGATCGAACTGGCTGTCTTGTTTCTTGCCTTTTTCTACAGTTTTGATCTGAGTTTCACATTTATTCGAAGCAAAATCGGCTTCATGATTACGCAGGGTATTTTTACCACCCTGTATGTGTCGGCAATATCAATAGCGATTGCATTCGTGATCGCAATCATCGGCGCGGTAGCCAAGCTTTCATCGAATGGATTTGCATTTGCTATCGCGAGTTTTTATACCTCGTTCTTTCGCGGCCTGCCCCTGTTGATGCAGGTCTACCTGATATACCTGGGATTTCCACAACTCGGTTTTGTGATCGACGCCGTGCCTGCCGGCATCATTGCATTATCGCTTTGTTATGGCGCATACATGACAGAAATATTCCGCGCCGGTATCATGAGTATCGATGAGGGTCAATGGGAAGGCTCGCGCGCGCTCGGCTTCAAGTTTGGCCTGACCATGCGTAAAATCATTCTGCCGCAATCTATTCCCCTGATCATCCCTCCTACCGGTAACCAGTTTATCGCGATGCTGAAGGACAGCTCGCTGGTTTCGGTGATCGGCGTCTGGGAACTCATGTTCCTGGCGAGGACGCTGGGCAACAAGACCTTCAATCATATGGAGATGCTGATTACCGCGGCCATGCTCTACTGGATGATGACCATGGTACTGGAATTAATCCAGTCTCGTATCGAACGTAAATATCGCAAAAAGCAGAAACGGTAATGTCAGATAACGATCAAAATCCTGCTGGCCCAATCATTTCGATTCACGGAATGGACAAGTTCTTTGGCGACTTCCAGGCCCTTGCCGATATTGACCTGGACGTCGGCGTAGGCGAACGTATCGTCATTTGCGGGCCCTCGGGTTCCGGAAAGTCGACGCTGATTCGCTGCATCAACCGACTCGAAGCGCATGATTCCGGCAGCATCCACGTCGATGGCGTTGAGTTGCATCAACACATGAAAGACATCGACGTAGTACGTTCCCAGGTCGGCATGGTGTTTCAGCATTTCAACCTGTTTCCGCATTTGACCGTACTCGAAAATTGCACCGCTGGCCCGATGTGGGTGGCCAAGGTTCCAGCCAGGGAAGCACATGAAACTGCAATGAAATATCTGACCCGGGTGAACATTCCCGAACAGGCCAACAAATACCCAACCCAGTTATCCGGCGGACAACAACAACGCGTGGCGATCGCCCGCGCCCTGTGCATGAAACCCAAGGTCATGTTATTTGATGAACCGACATCGGCACTAGACCCTGAAATGGTCGCCGAGGTACTCGACACCATGATCGACCTCGCCGAAAGCGGCATGACGATGATTTGTGTCACTCACGAAATGGGATTCGCCAAGCAGGTTGCGGATCGCGTGATATTCATGGACGAGGGCAGAATTGTCGAAACCAACAAACCGATTCCCTTCTTTGAAAACCCTCAATCTGAACGAACTAAAAAGTTCCTCGCCCAGGTGTTGGTACATTAAATAATTCAACTTTAACTGGCTACCCACAGATAAACTTGGAAACTCCCCACAACAATCCTGTCGACTTTCGCAGTGACACCCTGACTAAACCGAGCCCTGCGATGCGCGAATGCATGGCCAGTGCAGCCGTGGGTGACGACGTTTATGGCGAGGACCCGACAGTCAATGAACTCGAACAATACGCTGCCAGCCTGTTAGGCAAGCAGGCAGCCCTGTTTGTCAGCAGTGGCACCCAGGGTAATTTGCTCGCATTGCTGTCCCATTGTCAACGCGGAGACGAGTTTATCAGCGGTGATAATTATCATATATACAGTCATGAAGCCGGCGGCGGCGCGGTTCTCGGCGGGATTGCATCGACCGCACTATCGACCGGCCGCGATTTTGAACTCTCGACAGAGCAGGTACTCGCGGCGATCAAAGCCGACGATAATCATTTTCCCATTTCACGCCTGCTTTGCCTGGAAAATACGGTGTCGGGCCGAGTCCAGCCACAGGCACATTTGCTGACCTTATGCGAAGTTGCGCATGAGGCCGGTCTGCAAACTCATCTCGATGGCGCACGCTTGATGAATGCCGCAATCGCTCAGAAAATTAACGCGGCCGAAATTGCGGCTCCATTCGACAGTGTTTCGCTATGCCTGTCAAAAGGCCTGGGGGCACCCGTCGGCTCGCTCCTAATTGGCAGCCAGGCGGTTATCGATAAAGCCAGGCGTGGTCGTAAAATGCTCGGCGGTGGTACCCGTCAGGCAGGCATTCTGGCAGCAGCCGGGCTATTCGCACTAAAAAACAATATCGCCCGTTTACAGGAAGATCACCGCAATGCAAAGCTGCTCGCAGAGGGCATCTCGCGACTCGGAATTATGCCAGTCGAACAACATACTAATATGGTATTCATCACGCCCGCGGTCGATCATATTGCAGCTTTAGGCAAATTTCTCCTCGGCAAGGGCATTATCCTCGCGCAGGATTCGCCTTCGATCCGCCTCGTCACCCACCTCGATATTAGTCTTGCTGATATCGAGGCTACTATTGAGGCTTTCGAAAGTTATTATTCTGCTAGCGGATAAAATTTAAGCTCTAGCCCACACCATCAGTTTATACGATAATTCTCTCCTGAATCAGGAGATCGCCGGTATGAAATTTAAGCTGCATAAAGATCTGAGCACCCTGCTCGACTTCTACAATAAACAAAGAAAAAATCTGCCTGCTGAATACGCCTATGCCCCCGGGCTGATTCCCAAACCCAGCTTTTTCACACTTAAGGATTTGCAGAATCATCTGAATAACCCCCTGTTAAAACCAGAGTGGATACATGTCAAAACAGCCGGACGACGCATACCGCTTGATTCGAGCATGTTGACTAAAAATGTTCAGATGAAGTTCCTCGAGTTTATGGACAAGGATTTAGTCAATCAGGAACTGGGTAAAGGAGGTGCTATTGTACTGGAGGGGCTAGACATACTTGACCCTGGAATAAATGCTTTTTGCGCCAGGCTGGATGAAGGTTTGCCATGCGGCATGACTAACTGTGAAAGCTTTTTTTCACAGGCGGGGAACGAGGCCTACGAGGGTCATGCGGATTCAGACGATGTACTTGTCATACAACTGGAAGGCAGGAAGAACTGGAATTTATACGAACCACAGCAACGCAGATATCTCGGCAACGAGAATCAAAGCGATGCTAAACTGGGACCGGTTAAATACCAGGTTAGCATGCGGCCGGGCGATGCTCTTTACGTCCGCGCTGGGGTACCACATCTTTGCAGCACACCGGGTAAATTCAGCCTGCACATTTCCTGTGACCTTTTAGATCGAACGCCGAATGTTGAGAAAATCACCAAAGAAGCAAACAACCAGTATCTCCACGCCTGTGAACAACCCTACGAGCCCGGCTCTAAAGTCATAGACAAGTATATCCAGATATTGAAATCTCCAGCCTTTCAGGCTGATCTCGAATCAGAAACTAAATTAGTGCGCGAAGAAATCCGTCGATTTAGAGAACGTGTGGCACGTGTATCCAATATTCGCAGCTTGGCAAAGTTCATTTAAGGATACGTGTCCAGCTTCAGTTGGACTGCTAGCCCTGTCTTTCGGTTGCTACCTGTGAACGATGATTCCGCGGCGAACTACCAAAGTATTTTCGATAACAGGCAGTAAAGTAGGATTGGGTTTCAAAGCCGGTGGCTATCGATATATCGATAACACTATTATTCGTATTCAGCAGCAATTGCTTGGCGTGCAGCAGGCGCAGCGACAGATAATACTGGCTTGGCGTTACTCCGCGATACTTGTGAAATAGTCGCTCAATCTGTCGGAGAGAAAGCTCACATTGATCCGCGATGCCGGGTAACGGCAAGGGCTCTTCAATATTGGATTCCATTAAATGGATAACATCGACTAGCTTCGGTGCACTCATCGCCAGATCGATACGGTCCGCCATCTGCTGTGAATCAATTTGAGTACGAATGCGGTCATGATGAAACTGCTGGGATATCTTCTGCGCGAGATCTCTGCCGTACTGGTTTTCGATTAATTTCAACATCATATCGAGTGCAGCGGTTCCACCCGAACAGGTAAATCGTTTGTTGTCGATTTCGTACAGTGAGAATGCCACATCCAGTTGTGGATAGATTTCCTTGAACACCGGGATATTTTCCCAGTGTATGGTACAGCGACAATTATCGAGCAGGGACGCCCTGGCCAGAACAAAACTACCCGAACTGACACTACCGAGATTTACTCCCTGCCTGTCAAGCCTCCGGAGAAATTTCAGGGTGGCGGTATCATCGAAATGCTGGGCGGTATTGGGGGCACAG